>NZ_JBQCGC010000019.1:0-27403 GCF_051956055.1 Amnibacterium sp. | reverse complement strand
CCGCGCTCCGCCCCCGCGCCCGGGGGGGTGCATTATGAGGGTGTTGCGGCCCCCCCGCCCCCACACAAACAAAACAAAACTCCACCCCGATCAGGCGAGGAGGTAGATGCGGCTCTCCCACCCCGCGAGCGTGATCGGGCCGGGAGCCAGGGTCGCGGGCCGCTCGGGCACCGAGCCGAGCAGGAGGCGCGAGCCCGCCCATCCGTCGCCCAGCTCGAGGTCCCGCGGCCTCCGGCTGCAGTTCGCGATGACGAGCATCCGCTGCCGGTCGAGCGTCCGGACGTACGCCCAGATCTCCGGGTCGTTGTCGAGCACGCCCGCGAAGTCGCCCATCGCGAACACCGGGTGCTCGTGCCGCAGGGCGATCAGCGCGCGGTAGTGCTCGAAGACGCTGCCGTCCTTGCCGACCTGCGAGGCCGCGTTCAGCCAGGTCCGGTTCGGGTTCACGGGCAGCCACGGCTCACCGGTCGTGAACCCGGCGGTCTCCGACGCGTCCCACTGCACCGGGGTGCGCGCGTTGTCGCGCCCCACCTTCGCCATGCCGGTCAGCGCCGCCTCCTGGTCGAGGCCCTCGTCGAGGACGCGCCGCCAGTGGTTCACGGCCTCCACGTCCCGGTGCTCGTCTGCGGCGCCGAACGGGTAGTTCGTCATCCCGAGCTCCTCGCCCTGGTAGACGTACGGCGTGCCGCGCATGCCGTGGAGGATCGTCGCGAGCGCCTTCGCCGACTGCTCCCACCAGGCGGGGTCGTCGTCGCCGAACCGCGACACCGCGCGGGGCTGGTCGTGGTTGTCCCAGTAGAGGCTGTTCCAGCCCTTCTCGGCGAGCGCGGTCTGCCAGCGGTGGAGGGAGCGCTTCAACGCGAGCCGGTCGAGTCCGATCCAGTCCCACTTCGACGTCGGCCCCTGGTCGAGCGAGACGTGCTCGAACTGGAAGACCATGTCGACCTCGCCCCGCGCCGGGTCGGTGTAGAGGATCGCCTCCTCCGTCGTGACGCCCGGCATCTCGCCGACAGTGAGGTACTTCCCCTCCCGGCCGGCGAAGACGCGCTCGTGCATCTCCGCGAGGAACTCGTGGATGCGCGGGCCGTTCGCGAACAGACTGAACGCGTTCACGTAGCGCTCGCCGGCGACCGGAGGCGCGTCGGCGAACGACTGCTCCTTCGAGATGAAGTTGATGACGTCCATCCGGAAGCCGTCGACCCCCCGGTCGAGCCACCAGCGCATCATGTCGTAGACGGCCTCGCGGACGTCCTCGTTCTCCCAGTTCAGGTCCGGCTGCTTCCGGTCGAACAGGTGCAGGTAGTACTGCCCGCTCGCCTCGTCCCACTCCCAGACTGACCCGGAGAAGAAGGAGCCCCAGTTGTTCGGCTCCCGCCCGGGCCCACCCGCGCCCGTCGAGGGGTCGCGCGGGTCCTTCCAGACGTACCAGTCCCGCTTCGCGCTGTCGCGGCCGGAGGCGGACTCGACGAACCAGGGGTGCTCGTCGGACGTGTGGTTGACCACGAGGTCCATCACGAGCTTGATACCGCGCGCGTGCAGCGCGGCGATCAGCTCGTCGAGCTGCTCGAGGCTGCCGAAGAGGGGGTCGATGTCGCGGTAGTCCGCGATGTCGTATCCGTTGTCGGCCTGCGGGGAGACGTAGATCGGGGACAGCCACACGACGTCCACACCGAGCGTCGCGAGGTGGTCGACGTGCTCGAGGACGCCGCCGAGGTCGCCGACGCCGTCCCCGTTCGAGTCGGCGAAGCTGCGCGGGTAGATCTGGTAGACGACGGCGGAGGTGAACCAGGCGGCATCGGGCACCCGTCCATCCTGGCCCTGCGCACGGCCCGCCTCCGACGCCCTCAGAGCGCGCGCTCGAAGACCAGATCGTCCTCGTACCGGTCCCCGAGCTTGAAGCGCTTCGTGCCGACGACGGCGAAGCCGTGCTTGCCGTAGAAGCGCTGCGCTCTCGCGTTCTCCCGGTTCGTGCCGAGCCACATCCCGACCGCGCCCCGCTCGCGCGCGGCCTCCACGCTCCGCGACAGCAGCACGCCAGCGGTGCCGCGCCCGTGCGCGTCCGCGCGCACGTAGATCTTCGAGAGCTCCACGGTCGGACGGATCCTGATCGCCGCAGCGACGTCGGGGTCCGCCGGCTCGCCGACGACGAGCATGGTGTAGCCGTCCAGCCGCTCCCCCGCTGCGTCCTCGGCGACGAGGAGGATCCGGTCCGGGTCCTCCAGGTAGCGGGCGAACGACGCCTCGGACAGGGCGGTCGCGATGAAGTCCGCGATCGCCTCCTGCGTGGTGCTCGGCGGGCAGGCGAGGGCGAACGTGGCGGCGGCGACCTCGGCGAGCGCGCTCGCGTCGGCAGCAGCCGCGAGGCGGACGGTCACTCGGACGGCTCCTCGGCGCGTCGGGCCTCCTCGGACGCCTCGAACTCGGGCCGGAGCAGCCCCATCTGCACCTGGTCGACCCACTCGCCGTCCAGGAACACGGCCTCGCGGCGGATCCCTTCGACCTGGAACCCGGCCTTCTCGTAGGCGCGGCGTCCGCGTGCGTTGAACGCGGCGACCGAGAGCCCGATCCGGTGCAGCCCCATCGAGCGGAAGCCGTATCGGGCGGCGACGCGGACGGCGTCGGTCCCGAAGCCGCGGCCGACCTGGGTCGGGCCGATGATGATGCCGAGGGTCGCAGCGAGCGACGGCAGCGCGATCCCCCACAGCGTCACGTGCCCGACGAACTCGCCGGTCGAGTTCGCCTCGATGCTGAAGCCGACGCCGGTGCCCGAGTCGTTCGCGCTCCAGCGCCGGAACAGCTCCTGCGCGGGGCCGTCCGGCCTCGGCCGCACGGTCTCCTGCTGAAGCACCTGCCACTCCGGATCGGCCCACCACCGCTCCAGGTGGGTGAGGTCCCGCTCCTCGAGCGGGCGGAGGCGCACCAGGTCGCCCTGCAGGAGGTCGCGGCCGTACGCCTGTGCGGATTCCGGGTCGTCGATCGGCATCCGAGCAGTATCCCGGTCGCCGGCTGTCGGTGGCCCCTGCTGAAGTGCTGCACTCGAGCGCCCGTGCCGCGAAGAGGATGGAGGAACGATGGCCGAGAAGATGGGCATCGAGGCACGGATCGCGCACTTCCTGCGGGTCTCGGAGGACTCGTCGGCGACGCAGGCGGAGCGGGACACCGCGGGGCGGGAAGCGGAGCGGCTGCTCGCGAAGCACGCGATCGACCGCCTCACGCTCGATACCGACGGGGCGCAGCGGGCCGAGCACGAGCCCATCGAGCGCCGGACGATCGCGGTGAACGGCGGCCGGGGCACGATCGCGCTCGACGTGGTGCTCGGGCTGATGTCGGTCGCGGGGTCGCTCGGCCTCGTCGCGCACTACCGCGATCGGCGCGTGGTCGACCGGTACTGGGACGCCCCGGGGACGAAGGCGCACGTCGAGCTCGTCGTCACCGGGTTCCACTCCGATCTGATGCTCGCGGTGCCGCTGCTCGAGTCGCTCGCGGTGCAGGCGGCGCTCGCGATGCGAGCGTGGTGGCGATCGGATCCGCGGCATCGGCTGATCCAGCGATGGGACGCGCATCTCGCGCGCTGCGAGTTCGCGCGCGAGTTCGGCCGGGGCGCCGCAGCGCGTCTGGCCGCCGGGCGTCAGGAGGCGATCGCGACGACCGGGCCGGGCACGGCGCTCGTCGTCGCCGCCCGCGAGGAGCAGGTCGAGACCTGGGTCCGGGACCACGTGCGGGTGCGCAGCGCGACCGATCGCCGGTCGTTCTCCGGCTACGGCCGGGCCCCCGGCTACGCGGCGGGCCTCCGTTCCTCCGGCACCGCGCAGCGCGCCGTGGGCGGGTGACCGGCGTCGGGACCGACTCAGATCGAGTCGGCCTCCGTCGGCTGCGTGATGGCGATCGCCGCGGTCTCCGGCCCGACGACGGACATGGAGCCGGTGAGCGGGGCGGTGTTCGTCAGGCGCTCGGGCGCCGTCAGCACGGCGACCCGCTCCCGCGTCATGAGGCCCGCCTCGACCACGAGGTCGGCGATGTCCCTCCCGGTGAGCAACGCCGTCTTCGCGAGCGCCGACGCGGCCGCGTACCCGATGTACGGCGTGAGCGCGGTGACGACGCCGACCGAGGTGCGCACCATCGTGTCGAGGCGGCCCACGTTCGCCCGGATGCCCTCGACGCAGTGCTCGCGGAGCGTCTTGCACCCCGCCGCGAGCCAGACGACGTTCGTCAGGATCGAGTGCAAGATCACCGGCTCAAACGCGTTCAGCTGCAGCTGGCCCGCCTCCGCCGCCATCGTCACGGTGACGTCGTGCCCGACCACGGCGAACGCGATCTGGTTCACCACCTCCGGGATCACCGGGTTCACCTTGCCCGGCATGATCGACGAGCCCGCCTGCCGAGCCGGGAGGACGATCTCGCCGAGACCGGCCTGAGGTCCGGACGAGAGCAGTCGCAGGTCGTTGCAGATCTTGGACAGCTTCACCGCTGCGCGCTTGAGCACGCCCGACATCTGCATGAACACGCCGGTGTCGCTCGTCGCCTCGATCAGGTCCCCCGCGGTGACGTACTGCTCGCCGAGCAGGTCGGTGAGGTGCGCCCGCACGGTCGACGCGTAGCGCGGGTCGGCGGTGATGCCCGTGCCGATGGCGGTCGCCCCCAGGTTGATCTCCCGGAGGAGCGGCAGCACCTCCCGGATGCGCTCCTCGTCCTCGCCGAGCGTGGTGGCGAAGCCGTGGAACTCCTGCCCGAGCGTCATCGGGACGGCGTCCTGCAGCTGCGTGCGCCCGACCTTCAGCACGTCGTGGAACTCGTGCCCCTTGTCGGCGAACGCGCGCTTGAGGGCGACGTGCTCGATCAGGAGGTCCTCGAGGGCCATCGCGATCGCGATCTTCGCCGCGGTCGGGTAGACGTCGTTCGTGCTCTGACTGCGGTTGACGTCGTCGATCGGGTTGAGCGTCGCGTAGTCGCCGAGCTCGTGCCCGGCGAAAGCCAGCGCGACGTTCGCGACGACCTCGTTCGCGTTCATGTTCGTGGACGTGCCCGCGCCGCCCTGGATGACGTCGACCACGAACTGGTCGTGGTACTCGCCCTCCCGGATCGCGACGCAGGCGCGCTCGATCATCGCGGCCTTGGTGGGATCGATGGTGCCGAGATCGCGGTTCGCGCGCGCGGCGGCCTGCTTCACGATCGCGAGCGCGTCAACGAGCCGGGCGTGCCGGGAGATCGGGGTGTTCGAGATCGGGAAGTTCTCGAGCGCCCGGGCGGTGTGCGCGCCCCAGTAGGCGGCTGCGGGGATCTCGACCTCGCCGAGGCTGTCGGTCTCGATGCGGGTGGGAGCGGAACGGACGCCGGTGTCGGTCACGGCCACCCAGGCTACGCGGCCGGGCCGCTCCCCGGCCGATAGACCGGGATCAGCTCGCGCCATCGTGCTGCCCAGTCGCCGGGCGTCCGACCGGCGAGCGCGGTGCCCAGGTCCTCGAGGTGCACCTGCCAGCCCGCGGCGTGGTCCGGTGCCTCGTCCACCGGGAGCCCGCGCTCCTCCACGACGAGCCGCGCGCCGTCCCCCTCCGGCGTCACCGTCGCGACGATCTCGGTCGAGGATCCGTCCTCCGCAACGGTCGTCACGACCAGGCGGTGCGGCGGCTCGCACTCGTCGACGCGCCCGTCCCCCTCCCACGAGCTCGTGAACCGGATGCGGAACGCGCCGCCGACGGCGAGGTCCCCGGTCACCTCCGCGATCCAGCGCGAGAGCCGCTCCGGCCGGGTGATCGCGGACCACAGATCCTCCGGGCTGGTCGCGTAGACGTCCTCGACGTGCACGAGGGCCGCGTCGCGGTGGGGGCGGACGACGGACAGGACGCGGTCGGTCATGGGGTGCTCCTTCTGTCCCGCTGCCCGCGGGCGATCTCGGTGTGGAGGGCGTCGAGCCGGTTGCGCCAGAGTGCCCGGTAGTCGTCGAGCCAGGCGTCGAGCTCGGCGAGCGGCTCGGCGCGGATGGAGTAGACGCGGAACTGGGCGCGCGACTCGACCTCCACGAGGCCCGCCTCGCGCAGCACCCGGAGGTGCCGGGACACCCCGGGTCGTGCGATCGGCAGGCGCTCGGCGAGCTCGTTCACGGTCCTCGGGCCCTCGCGGAGCGCGTCGAGCACGGTCCGGCGGCTCGGATCCCCGATCGCCTGCAGCACCGCGTCCACATGCGTATGTAACCACTCGGGTACATACGGGGCAAGCCCTGGTCTTCCCGGGTCGCAGCCCCCGCGTCGCGCGCCCTTCACGAGAATGCCCCCGTGTCGATCCCCCCGCCGCCCGAGCCGGTCGACGGGCGTCCGCATCCGGCGCGGCCGTGGCGTCTCGCGATCGGCCTCGACGTCGTCGCGCTCGTGCTGCTCGCCGTCATCGCGGTCGAGGCCTGGCGCAGTGACTTCGCCGGCATGCTGCTGCTGTCGCTGCTCGGGGTGCCGCTGGCCCTCGTCGCAGCGATCGCCAGCGGCCGAGCGCTCGTGCGCACCCGCGGGCGCGTGCCGCGCTGGGCTGCGATCGGTCTCGCGATCGTGCTCACCGCCGCCGTCGTACCGACGGGCGCCGTCGTGATCGCCGCAGCCCGAACCGCGGCGCCGAACCCCGCCCGCGATGCGGCCGACCGCCTCGCGGCAGTCGTGACGAGCGCCGGCGGCCACCGCATCTGCGGTCAAGGCGACCCCGGCCGCGGCCCCGACAACCTGCAGCCCTGGTACGACGAGCTGCTCACCGCACCGGCGAACGACCGGTTGCGACAGCGCCTCGTCGATCGCGCGAATCGACTGGGATGGATCGTCTCCACCGACGACGCGTACGACTTCCAGCGCCGGCCGACACCACGGGTCGACATCGACACGGCGCTCGAGGAGCAGGACGCGTGCTCCTTCGGCGACCGGCGGACGGCGGCTGCCGGCTGGACGCTCGTCCGCATCCGCACCTTCTACCCGTATCGCAACCTCGGCCCGGAGGATGTGCAGACACCCACCACGCCGCCCGAGCACTGAGGCCCCCTCCTGACGGCTTGGCCGGACGCTCAGTCGAGGAGGCGCAAGGTGTGCTCATGAAGCTCGCGCTGCACTTCCTGAACTTCACGATGCCCGGCCAGCCCGACAGCCTCGCCAGGACGCTCGCCGACACCGCGAAGGCGGCCGACGACGGCGGCTTCGCGGCCATGACGGTGATGGACCACTGGTTCCAGATGATCCCGCTCGGCGGCTCGGCCGAGCCGATGCTCGAGGGGTACACGACCCTGGGCTATCTCGCCGGCAAGACCGAGCGACTCCAGCTCGGCACGCTCGTCACCGGCGTCACGTACCGGTACCCGGCGCTGCTCGCCAAGATCGTCGCGACCCTCGACGTGCTGTCGCAGGGCCGCGCGTTCCTCGGGATCGGGGCCGCCTGGTACGAGGAGGAGCACGCCGCATACGGCGTGCCCTACCCGAGCCTGAAGGAGCGCTTCGAGCGCCTCCGGGAGGCGCTCGAGATCACGAAGCAGATGTGGAGCGACGACGACGGCCCGTACGAGGGGCGGCACTACCGGCTGGGCGCGACGATCTGCAACCCGCAGCCACTGCACCGGCCCGCGGTGCTGATCGGCGGGTCCGGCGAGCGCAAGACCCTGCGGCTGGTCGCGGAGTTCGGCGACGCCTGCAACCTGTTCGACTCGGGCCCGGAGGAGGTCGCCCGGAAGCTCGACGTGCTGCGCGGGCACTGCGACGACGTGGGCCGCGACTTCTCCACGATCCAGGCGACGCTCACGACGCAGGGGCCGGAGCAGCCGGATGACGTGGATGCGTTCCTCGGCCGGATGGAGCAGTACGCCGCGATCGGCATCGACCAGGTCTGGGTCCGCGCCGCCGCGCCCGACCCGGCGGGCTTCGCGACCCGACTGGGCGAGACGCTCGTCCCGCGTCTGGCCGAGCTCGGCTGAGGGCACGGCTGCAACATCCTTCAGATGTGTTGCGTAGGCTCGGCGATGTGCGGATCACCGGTGCTGTGCTCGAGGAGTCGGGGCGCCCCGGCCCGTTCGCGGAGAGCCTCCCGCTGACCGTCGACGAGCTCGACCTCGCCGAGCCGGGCCCCACCGAGCTGCTCGTGCGCATCGAGGCGGCGGGGATCTGCCATTCGGACCTCTCCGTGGTCGACGGCAACCGTCCGCGCCCGACGCCCATGCTGCTCGGCCATGAGGCGGCGGGCGTCGTCGAACGCGCGGGCGCCGAGGTGCGGGACGTCCGTGAGGGCGACAGGGTCGTGCTCACGTTCCTCCCCCGCTGCGGCGACTGCGCGGCGTGCGCGACGGACGGGCGCCTCCCCTGCGAGCGCGGGAGCGCGGCGAACGGCCGGGGCGAGCTGCTCGGCGGCGGCACGCGGCTGTCCCGGCGGGGCGAGCCGATCGCGCATCACCTCGGTGCGTCGGCGTTCGCGGACCACGCGGTGGTCGACCGCCGCTCGGTCGTGAAGGTGCCGTCCACGGTGCCGCCGGAGGTCGCCGCGCTGCTCGGCTGCGCCGTGCTGACCGGAGGCGGGGCCGTCCTGAACGCCTCCGGCGTGCGGGACGGCGAGCCCGTCGCGATCGTCGGGCTCGGCGGCGTCGGCACCGCCGCGCTGCTCGTCGCCAGGGCGACCGGGCACCCGGTGATCGCCGTCGACGCCGTCGAGAGCAAGCTCGCGCACGCCCGCGCGTGCGGCGCCGACGAGGCGTGGACGCCGGAGCAGGCGGCCGAACGCGGGGTCCGCGCGCCCGTCGTCGTGGAGGCCGCCGGTCACCCGGCTGCGTTCGAGACCGCCTTCGCGCTCACCGCGGCGGGCGGCACGACCGTGACCGTCGGGCTGCCGCGCGCGGACGCACGGTCGAGCATCCCGCCGCTGACGGTGACGAGCGAGGCGCGCACCGTCGTCGGGAGCTACCTCGGCTCCTCCGTACCCGCGAGGGACGTGCCCGCGTACGCCGACCTGTGGCTCGACGGCAGGCTGCCCGTCGAGCGCCTCGTCAGCGGGCGGGTCGCCCGCGGCGACAACAACCGCGCCATGGAAGCACTCGCCGGCGGCGGCGCGCTCCGGCAGCTGATCACGTTCTGAACCAGGGAGGAGCACACATGAGCGGACGACGGGTCGCGATCGTGACCGGAGGTGCGCGCGGCATCGGCGCGGCGATCGCGAAGCGCCTCGCGGCGCAGGACCGGGCGGTGGCGGTCATCGACCTCGAGGAGTCGGCGACGGCCGACACGGTCGAGGCGATCCGGGCCTCCGGAGGCGAAGCGGTGGGGATCGGCGCGGACGTCTCCCGCACCGACGACGTCGAGGCGGCCGTCGCGCGCGTCGCCGAGGAGCTCGGGGCGCCGACCTTCCTCGTGAACAACGCGGGCATCCTCCGGGACAACCTGATCTTCAAGATGACGGACGCCGACTGGGACGCGGTCGTCGCCGTGCACCTGCGCGGCGCCTTCCTCATGAGTCGCGCGGTGCAGCGGCACCAGGTCACGGAGGAGTGGGGGCGCATCGTCTCGCTGTCCTCGACGAGCGCGCTCGGCAACCGCGGGCAGGCGAACTACGCGGCGGTCAAGGCGGGGCTGCAGGGCTTCACGAAGACGCTGGCGATCGAGCTCGGCCGTTACCACGTGACCGCGAACGCGATCGCGCCCGGCTTCATCGCCACGGACATGCTGCGGCAGACCGCGGAGCGGATGAAGGTGTCCTTCGACGACTTCCTCGCGGGCGCCGCGAAGGAGATCCCGGTCGGCCGCGTCGGACGACCGGAGGACGTCGCGGAGGCGGCCGCGTTCTTCACCTCCGACGCCGCGTCGTTCGTGTCCGGACAGGTGCTCTATGTGGCGGGAGGGCCGAAGGCATGAGGTTCGAGTCCCCGGAGGCGCTCCTCGTGGGGGGGGGTGCCGACCTCGGCACGAGCGAGTGGCTCACGATCGACCAGGAGCGGATCGACCGGTTCGCGGATGCGACCGACGATCACCAGTGGATCCACGTCGACCCGGCGCGCGCGGCGGACGGCCCGTTCGGCGGGACGATCGCGCACGGCTACCTCTCCCTGTCCCTCCTGGCGCCCTTCATGTTCGACCTGCTCCAGGTGGACGGCACCGCGCTCGTGATCAACGCGGGCTCGGACCGCGTGCGGTTCGTGTCGCCCGTGCGGGCGGGATCCCGAGTCAGGGCGCGCGCGACCCTCGCGGGCGCGGAGCGCATCCCGACCGGGGTGCGGGCCCACACCGCGGTGACGCTCGAGATCGAGGGCGGGGACAAGCCGGCGCTCGTCGCCGAGACGCTCACGGTCTTCGTCCCGGCCGAGCCCTGAGTGCATTTTGAAGGGGTTTCTGCGGCCCTCCGGGCGGCAGAAACCCCTTCAAAATGAACGGAGGTCAGCTGAGGCGCTCGATCACCATGGCCATGCCCTGACCGCCGCCGACGCACATCGTCTCGAGCCCGAACGTCCGGTCCTTCGTCCGCAGGGCGTTCAGGAGGGTGGTGGTGATCCGGGCGCCGGTCATCCCGAAGGGGTGCCCGAGCGCGATCGCGCCGCCGTGCACGTTCAGGCGGTCCCACTCCACCCCGAGCTCGTCCGCGGAGGGGATCACCTGCGCCGCGAACGCCTCGTTGATCTCCACGAGGTCGATGTCGGCCATGGTCATCCCGGCGTTCGCGAGGGCCCGCCGGCTCGCCTCCACGGGGCCGAGGCCCATGATCTCCGGCGACAGCGCGCTCACGCCGGTCGCGACGATCCTGGCGAGCGGGGTCAGCCCGAGCTGGTCGGCGAGCACGTCGGACACCACGACGAGCGCCGCAGCCCCGTCGTTCAGCGGGCAGGCGTTGCCGGCGGTGACGGTGCCGTCCTTCCGGAACACCGGCTGCAGGGTCGCGAGCGTCTCGACGGTCACGCCGGGCCGTGGGCCGTCGTCCGCGGACACCGTGCGCCCGTCCGGCGTGGTCACCGGCGTGATCTCGCGCGCGAAGACGCCGTCCGCGATCGCGGCCTCGGCCCGGTTCTGGCTGAGCGCCGCGTACTCGTCCTGACGCTGCCGGCTCACCCCCTTCAGGCCGGCGACGTTCTCGGCCGTCTGCCCCATCGCGATGTAGGCGTCCGGGAGCAGGCCGTCCTCGCGCGGGTCGTGCCAGGCGCCGCCGTCCTCAGCCCGGCGTCGCGTGCGCTGCTCCGCGTCCGCGAACAGCGGGTTGAGGATCTCGTGCGGGTCGCGCCCCGGGATGAAGTCGGCGCTGCCGTTCGTGAAGTGCGTGACGGACTCGACCCCGGCGGACACGAACGCGTGCCCCTCCCCCGCCTTGATCGCGTGGAACGCCATCCGGGTGGACTGGAGGCTCGAGGAGCAGTACCGGTTGACCGTCGTGCCCGGCATGAAGTCGTAGCCGAGCAGGACGGCGACGATCCGCGCCATGTTCATGCCCTGCTCGCCGCCTGGCAGGCCGCAGCCGAGGATGAGGTCGTCGATGCGCGCCGGGTCGAGCTCGGGGACGGCGGCGAGCGCCTCCTGCACGATGCGGGCGGCCAGGTCGTCGGGCCGGAACCCGACGAGCGAGCCCTTGTTCGCCCGGCCGATCGGCGACCGCTTCGCCGCGACGATGACTGCTTCGGTCATTGCTGAGCTCCTTCGTCAGACGAACGCGTTCATGCCCGTGATCGAGCGGCCCACGATCAGGGTGTTCATCTCGCGCGTTCCCTCGTAGGAGTAGAGCGCCTCCGCGTCCGCGAAGAACCGGGCGACACCCTTGTCGAGCACGATGCCGTTCCCGCCGAGGATCTCCCGGGCGTAGGCGACCGTCTCCCGCATGCGGGCGGTCGCGAACGCCTTCGCGAGCGCGGAGTGCTCGTCCTTCTGGCTGCCCTCGTCCTGCATCTGGGAGGCGCGGAGGCACATCCCGATCGAGGCGGTGATGTTGCCGAGGCCCTTCACGAGCAGGTCCTGGATGAGCTGGTGGCTCGCGATGGGCTGCCCGAACTGCTCGCGCTCCTTCGCGTAGGCGAGCGCCGCCTCCCACGCGCCGACCGCGACGCCGACCGCCTGCCACGCGACCTCGCAGCGCGTGAGCCGCAGCACGGTCGCGACGTCGCGGAACGAGCGGATGCCGGGCAGGCGCCGCTCCTCCTGCACGCGGACGTCCGACAGGGTGATGTCCGCGTTCTGCACGCTCCGGAGGGCGATCTTGTCCTCGATCTTGTCCGCCCGGAACCCGGGCAGATCCGTGTCGACGAGGAAGCCCTTGACCTGGCCGTCGGCCTCGTCCTTCGCGTAGATCACGACGAAGTCGCTGAACGTCGCGTTGCCGATCCAGCGCTTGGCGCCGTTCAGCACCCAGGCGTCGCCGTCGCGCCGCGCCGTCGTGCGCAGCCCCCGTGCGGAGTCGGAGCCGGAGTACGGCTCGGTCAGGCCGAAGGCGCCGAGCAGCTCGCCGCGCGCCATCCTCGGCAGGAGCTCGGCCTGCTGCTCCGGCGAGCCGCCGACGTGGATCGAGCCCATCGCGAGACCCGACTGCACCCCGACGAACGTCGCGACGGACGCGTCGACACGTCCCATCTCGAGCGCCATCCAGCCGCGGAACACGGCCGTGTTCGGGAACTTCCGCACCTCCGGCACGAACGGGCCGAGCGCGCCGAGGTCCGCGAGCCACGGGATGACCTGCTTCGGGAACTCCGCGCGGGCCCAGTACTCGTCGGCGATCGGCCGCACCCGCTCCTCGAACACGGCGCGGAACGCGGCCGCGTGCCGCTGCTCGTCCGGTGTGAGGAAGTCCTGGTAGCGGTAGAAGTCGGCGACCAGGTGGTCGAGCGTCGGCTCGTCCCGGTCGGTCTGCGCCGCATCGGTGATCGTCATCGCACCCCTCAACTCCCTCGGTCGGGCCCGCCCGGGAGTCTACGCATCACTTTTCGAAACGTTGCACGGTAACCTGCCCGCATGACCGCGCTCGCCGCTCCTCCGCGCGCCACCGGGCTGGGCAGCCTCGGCGCGACGCTGGTGCCGAGCCCGCTGTCCGAGCGGCTGGGCACCCACGAGGACGCGGAGCGCGCCTTCCGCGCCGCGCGGCACCGGTTCATCGCGGGCGACCGCATCGACATGTCCGCGCTCGCGGCGGAGCTCGGCGTCGACCGCACCTCGCTGTTCCGCTGGGTGGGGAACCGGGACGCGCTCCTCGCCGAGATCCTCTGGAGCCTCGCCGTGCCGACGTTCGACGCGGCCGACGCCGCGACGCACGAGCAGGGCGCCGACCGCGTCGAAGGGGCGCTGACGCGCTTCGTGCGCGACCTGATCACGGCCGACTACTTCCGCGGCTGGATCACGCGCGAGCCGTCGCGGGCGCTCCGCATCCTGACGGGCGCTGCCGCTCCCGTGCACCGGCGCTTCGTCGCGATCGTCGAGCGGCTGCTGGAGGAGGAGATCGCCGCGGGGCGCATGACCACCCCGCTTCCCCCGCACGATCTCGCGACCGTGCTCGTCCGCGTCGCGGAGTCCTACGCGTACGCCGACCTGATCGCGGGTGAGCGCCCGGACGCCGGCCGCGCCGCCGCCGCGTTCGCGCTGGTGCTCGCCGCCACGAGGACGGCGCGGTGAGCGACGAGCGTCCGGCCCTCGCCGACTACCCGTGGCGTCGCCCGTTCCCCACGCGCTGGCACGACAACGACGTGTTCGGCCACGTGAACAACACGATCTACTACGCCGCCATGGACACCACGGTGACGAGCTGGCTCCTGGGTCAGGCCGGGTACGGGATGACGGAGGCGCAGGGCGACCCCGCCGTCGTGATCGCGTCCTCGTGCCGCTACTTCGCCTCCGGCGCGTTCCCCGACACCCTCGTCGTCGGGTTGCGCGCCGACCGCGTCGGCACCACGAGCGTCTCGTGGGGGCTCGGCATCTTCCGCGAGTCGGACGAGGAGCTCCTCGCCACCGGCACGTTCGTCCACGTCTTCGTCGACCGCGAGACGCGGCGACCCATCCCCGTCCCGTCCCCGATCCGCGACCGCGTCGTCGCCGAGCTGGGAGCGGACGCATAGGCAGCGGGAGCATCCTCGCTCCCGTCACTTCGAAGGAGAAGCAGCGAATGAACGACGACGTTCTCGACGGCCCCGGCAACGCGACGCTGTCCGTCGCCACGATCCTCGCCGAGGCCGCGCACCGGTACCCGGACAAGACCGCGGTCATCTGGGCCGGCCAGACCGGGCCGCAGTCGCGCGCGACCTTCCGGGAGCTGTGGGAGGACGCGAAGCGGATCGGCGGCGTGCTGCGGGCGCGCGGGATCGGGCGCGGCGACCGCGTCGCGATGCTCGTGCCGAACGTGCCGGACTTCCCCAGGGTCTACTACGCGATCCTCGCGGTCGGCGCGGTCGCCGTGCCGATCCACCTCCTGTTCAAGAAGGAGGAGATCGCGCACGTGCTCCGCGACAGCGGCGCGAAGCTCGTCGTGATCGGGGCCACGAGCCTCGGCGAGGCGCTGCCCGCCGCGATGGAGACCGGTGTCGACGCCGTCTCCGTGCTCCTCCCGGAGGCGGCGAAGGACCTGGCGCCGATCCCGCGGCTCGAGGCGCTGATGGCCGAGGCGGAGCCGATCGTGCGGCAGGAGGCGATGAACCCGCTCGAGCCGGCGACGCTCCTGTACACGAGCGGCACGACCGGGACGCCGAAGGGCGCCGTCGGCTCGCACTTCTCCCTCGTGGAGCAGGTGAACGTGTCCCTGATCGACTCGTTCGACATGCAGCACGACGACGTCGTGTTCGGCGGTCTGCCGCTGTTCCACACCTTCGGCCAGACCTGCGTGCTGAACACCGCGTTCCGGCGCGGGGCGACGATCATCATGCTGCCGAAGTTCGAGCCCGCAGCCGCGCTCACCGCGATGGCGGAGCACGGCGCGACGGTGTTCACCGCCGTTCCCACCATGTACGTCGGGCTGCTCGCGGGCGCCAGGGCGGGGGCGCCGAAGCCGCAGCTCCGGTACGCCGTGTCGGGCGGAGCGCCCCTGCCGCTCGCGGTCCTCGAGGAGTTCACCGACACCTTCGGCGCGACGGTCTACGAGGGGTACGGCCTGACGGAGACGTCGCCCGTCGTCTCGTTCAACCCGGTCGGGCGCCCGATCCGGCCAGGCACGATCGGCGTGCCGATCTGGGGCGTCGACGTCGTCATCGCGGATGCGGACGTCGACGACCGGATCGTGGAGCTGCCGCGGGGCGAGCTCGGTGAGCTGGTCGTGCGCGGCCACGACCTCTTCAAGGGCTACCTCGGCAAGCCGGAGGCGAATCGCGCGGCGGTCGTCGACGGCTGGTTCCGCACCGGCGACCTGGCGACGATGGGCGAGGACGACTACCTGACGATCGTCGACCGCAAGAAGGACATGATCCTGCGCAACGGCTACAACGTGTACCCGACGGAGGTCGAGGGCGTGATGATGCGCCACGAGGCGGTGCAGGCCGCCGCGGTCTTCGGCACCCCGCATGCGAAGCACGGGCAGGAGGTCGAGGCCGCAGTCGTGCTCCGGGAGGGCGCGCACGCGACGGAGGACGAGCTGCGCGAGTTCGTGAAGGCGCGGATCGCGGCGTACAAGTTCCCCCGTGTCGTGCACCTGGTCGACGAGCTGCCGCTCGGCCCCTCCGGCAAGGTCCTGAAGCGCGAGCTCACCCGCATCTACTCGGAGGAGCAGGCCCCGGCCCCCGCCTGACCCGCCGCAGCGCCACCCGCATCCCTACGGCGTCGGCGTGCCGTAGATCGTCGTGACCCACACGTCGGTGAGCACGTCGAGCACCTCGTCCGGGGCGAGCGCTGGCTGCTCGCCGCCGAAGGAGGCGACGAGCACGCGCTCGTTCATCGCGTTCAGCACCACGCTCGTCGCGTGCGGATCGACGACCTCCCGGGCTCGCCCCCGACGCCGCTCGGCGACGATGGTGGAGGCGGTCAGGTCGACCCAGCGCGACGACCGCCTTGCCCACTCGTCGCGCAGCTCCGGGATCGTCGCCCGCGCCTCCGCCAGGGTGACGGAGACGGCGCGGTGCGCGCCGAACACGGCGACGAAGACCCCGATCGACCCCCGCCACCACGCGGCGGGGTCGTCGCCGGGTACGCCGACCTCGGCGAGGCGGGCGTCCACCTCGGCCACCATACGGTCGAGCAGGTCGAGCAGCACCGCCTGCTTGGACGGGAAGTAGAAGTAGAAGGCGCTGCGGGAGATCGCGGCCCCCGCGGCGATCTCGTCGACGGCGATGTCCGCGAGCGGCTTGCGCTGCAGCAGGTCCTCGAACGCCTCGACGATCGCGCGCTGCCGCTCGTCCCCCGAGAGGCGCGCCGCACGTCGGCTCCGCGACGGGGTACTCATGCCGGGAGCTTACTGACACCGTGTCGACTTCTTCGACATCGTGTCAGTAGAGTCGTCCGAGGCGGGGAGGTCGATGATGACGGAGCACCTGGACGTGGTGATCGTGGGCGCGGGGCTGTCGGGCGTCGGCGCCGCGGCGACGCTGCAGCGCCGTGTGCCGGACCGCACCTTCGCGGTCCTGGAGTCGCGGGACGACATCGGCGGCACCTGGGACCTGTTCCGGTACCCGGGCGTGCGCTCGGACTCGGACATGTACACCCTCGGCTACGCGGCCCGCCCCTGGCCGGGCGAGAAGGCGATCGCGGACGGCGACGACATCCGCGAGTACGTCCGCCGCACGGCGGAGGAGACCGGTGTGCGGGAGCGCATCCGGTTCCGGCAGCGGGTCGTCGCGGCCTCCTGGCACTCGGACGCCGCGGTCTGGGAGCTGACGGTGCTGCACCGCGCCCCCGACGCGACCGGTGAATGGCAGGAGGGCGAGGCCGGCACCACGACCACCATCACGTGCTCCTTCCTGTTCGGCTGCACGGGCTACTACCGGTACGACGAGGGGTACTCCCCCGACATCCCCGGGCTCAGCGACTTCGCGGGCCCCGTGGTGCATCCCCAGCACTGGCCGGCCGACCTGGACCCCGCCGGCAAGCGGTTCGTCGTCATCGGCAGCGGCGCGACGGCCGTGACACTGGTGCCGGCGCTCGCGAAGCGCGGCGCCCACGCGGTGATGCTGCAGCGCTCGCCGACCTACGTGGCGGCGGTCCCGTCCCGCGACCGGCTCGCGATGCGCCTGAAGGGCCGACTGCCTGCGGGCCTCGCCTACCGGGTCGTGCGGACGAAGCACATCCTCGGCGGGATCGTCCTCTACCAGTACGCCCGCCGCCGGCCCGCGGCCATGAAGGCGGTCCTCCGCCGCGCCGCAAAGGAGAAGCTGCCCGCGTCCTTCGACGTCGACACGCACTTCGCGCCGCGGTACGACCCCTGGGACCAGCGCCTGTGCGCGGTACCGGGAGGCGACCTGTTCCGGGCGATCTCCGCCGGGGACGCGGACGTCGTCACCGACCGCATCGACCGGGTCGACGCGAACGGGGTGCGACTCGAGTCCGGCGGCCGGGTCGACGCGGACGTGCTCGTCACCGCCACCGGCCTCAACGTGCTCGTCCTCGGCGGGATGCGGATCGACGTCGACGGCCGCGTCGTCGACCCCGGCGCCACGATCGCCTACAAGGGCTTCATGCTCACCGGGGTCCCGAACCTCGCGTACACGATCGGGTACACCAACTCCTCCTGGACGCTGCGAGCCGATCTCGTCTCGAACGCGGTGGTCGACCTGCTGCAGCGCATGCGCCGACGCGGCACGCCCGTCGTGGTCCCGGAGGTGCCCACGACCGACGGCCCGACCGCTCCGGTGATCGATCTCGCCGCCGGGTACATCCGCCGCGGCCTGCACCTCCTGCCGCGCCAGGGGCACCGGTCGCCGTGGAAGGTGCACCAGAACTACCTGCGGGACCTCGCCCTCTTCCGGTTCGACCCGCGGCGCCGCGCGCTGCGGTTCGAGCACGCCGGAGCCCGCCCGTGACCGAAGGAGCCCCCGTGCCCGCATCCCCGTTCGCCCGCGTCACCGTCCTCGGCCTGGGGGTGCTCGGGTCGCAGATCGCGCTCCAGGTCGCCGCGCACGGCCCCGAGGTCACCGCGTACGACATCGACGAGGCCGCCCTCGAGGCGGGACGCGGGCGTCTCGCCGCCTTCTCCACGGCCGCGGCGGCGCAGGTCGCCGACCCGGAGGCGTACCGCTCGGCCCCTGGCCGCATCCGGCTGTCCAGCGACCTCGCGGATGCGGTTCACGAGGCGGACCTCGTGATCGAGGCGGTGCCGGAGCGGCTCGAGCTGAAGCGCGAGGTCTGGGCGCGGGTCGGCGCGGCCGCCCCAGCCACCACGGTCTTCGCCACCAACTCGTCGAGCCTGCTGCCGAGCGCCATCGCGGACGCGACCGGGCGCCCCGACCGCTTCCTCGCCCTCCACTTCGCGAACCACGTCTGGATCAACAACACCGCCGAGGTGATGGGCACGCAGGAGACCGGCCCGGCGGTCGCCGACCGGGTGCAGACGTTCGCCGAGGCGATCGGGATGATCGCGATCCGGCTGCACAAGGAGCAGCCGGGCTACGTGCTGAACTCCCTCCTGATCCCCTTCCTCGGTGCCGCGGCCGAGCTGCTCGTGAAGGGCGTCGCCGACCCGGAGACCATCGACCTGACGTGGCGGAAGGCCACCGGCGCACCGGCGGGCCCGTTCCAGATCTACGACGTCGTCGGGCTCCGCACCGCATACGCGATCGCCTCCGCCGATCCGCGCTCGGCCGTCTGGGCCGCATACCTCAAGGAGCACTACCTCGATCAGGGGAAGCTGGGCGTCGAGTCCGGCGAGGGCTTCTACCGCTACTGACGATCTCCCACCACGCGAAGGACCGACCCATGCCGCTCGACCCCGACACCGCCATGATGCTGCAGGAGCTGCAGCGACGCGGCCTTCCCGGCCCCGCCGACTCCGACGTGCCCACCGCGCGCGCGGTCCTGCGCGGCATCTCCGGCGTCGACCGCCGCGACCCCGCGACGCTGCCCCGCATCGGCGAGATCCGGGACGAGACGATCGGCGGCGTGCGGTGCCGCGTGTACCGGCCGCAGGTGTCCACGCCCGCCCCGACGATCGTCTACCTCCACGGCGGCGGCTTCGTCATCGGGGACCTCGACACGCACGACCTCGCCGTGCGGTTCCTCGCGACGGACGTCGGCGCCGTCGTCGTCAGCGTCGACTACGGTCTCGCGCCGGAACGCCCCTTCCCCGGCGGGGTGGAGGACGCCTGGTCCGTCTTCGCGACCGTCGCCGGCCGGATCGGCGAGTTCGGCGGGGACCCGGCGCGCCTCGTCGTCGGCGGCGACAGCGCGGGCGCGAACCTCGCCGCCGTGACGGCGATCCACGCGCGTGACGCGGGGATCCCCCTGGCCGCGCAGCTGCTCGCCTACCCCACGGTCGACCCGGGCGGCGACTACGCCTCCCGGGGCGAGAACGCGGAGGGGTACTTCCTCACCGCCCGCGACATGGACTGGTTCTTCGAGCAGTACACGGGCGTGCAGCCCGATTCGGCCGCGGCCCGCACCCTCGTCGAGGACCCGCGCATCGCCCCGCTGCGCACGCCCGACCTCGCAGGCGTCGCGCCCGCCGTGATCGCGACGGCGGAGTTCGACCCGTTGCGCGACGAGGGCGTCGCCTACGCCGCCGCGCTCGTCGCGGCGGGCGTCCCCGTGTGGCACCGCACCTACGAGGGCCTCATCCACGGCTTCTACGGCACGCCCCTCCCGGGATCGCTGACGGCGACGCACGAGATCGACGCGGCCCTCGCGGACCTCCTCGGCTGACCCGCGGGGTCTGGGTCCCGTCCGCGCGTCCGCTGCGGAGTCGCTGCGAGCACGGCCGTCGGGTTGCGCCCGCGGGGTGCGCGGCGGTGCGCTGGGGAGGAGACGTCGGGACACGGCGGGGACGGAGACGACATGCGTGAGCTGCGCATCCTGCGACCGATCGCGAAGCTCGAGGACGCGGCCGTCCTCGATCCGGTGGTCCGGGAGGTCCACCGCGTCGTCGACGCGGTGCTGAAGCCGCGCGCGCTCGAGGACCTCCTGCACGGTGTGCCCGCGGGGCATCCGATGCACCCCGCGCTGGTCCTCGTGCCCGCGGGATCCTGGATCGGCGCCGCGGTGCTCGACGTCGTACCGGGCGCCTCCCGCGCCTCCCGGACCCTGATCGGCGTGGGCGTGCTCGCGGCGGCGCCCGCGATCGCCGCCGGCTGGGCCGACTGGGCGCGCAGCCGACGGCAGCAGCAGCGCGTCGGCGTCGTGCACGCGGCCGCGAACGAGTCGGCGTGGGTGCTGTACACGGCCTCATGGCTCGCCAGGCGGGCCGGGCACGACGGCTTCGGGAAGGTGCTGGCCCTCGCCGGCTTCGGGCTCGTCGGCTTCGGCGGCTACCTGGGGGGCCACCTCGGGTACCGGCAGGCCGTCGGTGCCAACCACGCCGACGCGGTGGTCCAGCGGTTCCCGACCGGCTGGCACGAGCTCGGCGTGCTCGACGACCTCCCGGAGGAGGCACCGGTCCGGATCGAGGTCGCAGGCGAGCCGCTGTTCGTGCTGCGCCGCGGCAGCCGTGTCGACGTCCTCGCCGACGTCTCGACGCACCTCGGCGAGCCGCTCTCCGACGGCCGCATCGACGACCCGGGGCACCGCGGCGCGACCATCACCTCGAGTCTCGGGAGCGTGTTCGAGGTCGCCACCGGCGAGGTCGTGCACGGTCCGGCGACCGCGCCGGCGGTCCGCTTCGAGACGCGGATCAACGGGGAGCTGATCGAGGTGCGCCTCCCCCGCAGCTGAACCCCACTTTGCTCACGCTTCTGGACGCCGAAGCGCCGCTGCGGCGTCCAGAAGCGTGAGCAAAGTCAGGAGCGGCTTCGCCGCTCCCGAACGCGCATGTTGACGACGATCGGGGTGCCCACGAAGCCGTAGACCTCCCGGAGGCGCCGCTGCACGAAGCGCCGGTACCCCGGGTCGAGGAAGCCCGTGGTGAAGAGCACGAAGGTGGGCGGCCGGCTCGCCGCCTGCGTGCCGAACAGGATGCGCGGCTGCTTGCCGCCACGCACCGGGTGCGGGTGCGCGGCCGTCAGCTCCGCGATGAACGCGTTGAACTTGCCGGTGGGGATCCGCGTGTCCCAGCCGTCCAGCGCGGCCTCCAGCGCGGGCACGAGCTTCTCCAGGTGCCGCCCCGTGCGCGCCGAGATGTTCACGCGCGGCGCCCAGGCCACGTGCGCCAGCTCCTGCTCGATCTCCCGCTCCAGGTAGCGGCGCCGGTCGTCGTCGAGCAGGTCCCACTTGTTGAACGCGAGCACGAGCGCGCGCCCCGACTCGAGCACCATGTCCACGATGCGGATGTCCGCCTCGCTGATCGGCGCGGTCACATCGAACAGCACCACCGCGACCTCGGCCCGCTCGAGGGCCGCCTGCGTGCGGAGGGAGGCGTAGAAATCCGCACCTTGCGACAGGTGCGTGCGACGGCGGATGCCCGCGGTGTCGACGAACCGCCACACCGTCCCGGCGATCTCGATCTGCTCGTCGACCGGGTCCCTGGTCGTGCCGGCGGTGTCGGAGACGACCACGCGCTCCGCGCGGGCCGACTTGTTCAGCAGGCTCGACTTGCCCACGTTCGGCCTGCCGAGGAGCGCGACCCGCCGCGGACCGCCCGCCTCCGGCTTCGCGACCCCCGACTCGCTCGGCAGCATCCGCATGACCTCGTCGAGGAGGTCGGCGACGCCGCGGCCGTGCAGCGCCGAGACCGCCCACGGCTCGCCGAGGCCGAGGCCCCAGAGCTCGCCGGTGTACGCCTCCTGCCGGTCCCCGTCGACCTTGTTCGCGACGAGGCGCACCGGCTTCTTGGCGGCGCGGAGCATGCGGACGACCTGCTCGTCGGTGCTCGTCGCACCCACGACCGCGTCGACGACGAACAGCACGGCGTCCGCGAGGTCGACCGCGATCTCCGCCTGCGCGGCCACCGCCGCGTCGAGCCCGGCCGCGTCCGGCTCCCAGCCGCCCGTGTCGACGAGCGTGAACGCCCGCCCCTCCCACTCGCCCCGGTAGGTGACGCGGTCGCGGGTGACCCCGGGCACGTCCTCGACCACCGCGGCGCGGCGCCCGAGGATGCGGTTCACGAGCGCCGACTTGCCGACGTTCGGGCGCCCCACGATGGCCAGCACCGGCAGTGCGGCACCCGCGCCGAGCTCGGCGTCCTCGATCTCCCCGGTCTCGAGGAGGAGGCGGTCCTCGTCGTCGAGCTCGTACTCCTCGAGGCCGGCGCGCAGCGTCTCCGCGCGCTGCTCCGCCGCGGTCTCGTCGATCGCACCCAGGCGTTCGACGAGGTCGTCGGGGGTGTCGTAGCGGTCATCGGCATCGGTCATGCGACCGGCTCCAATCCGACCTGGCGGACGAGGGCGACGAGTGCGGCGACGGTCCCCTCGAAGTCCAGGTCCGTCGAGTCGAGGGTGGTGACGCCGTCGGCGGCCTCGAGGAAGTCCACGACCCGGGAGTCCCTGGCGTCGCGTTCGGCGATCGACCTCGCCACCTCGTGGTGGCTCTCGTCCGGCAGCTCCTTGGCCCGGCGGGAGGCGCGCACCTCCGGGCTCGCGGTGAGCAGCACGCGCACGTCCGCGTGCGGCGCGACGACGGTCGTGATGTCGCGGCCCTCGGCGACGATCCCCGGCTCCGCAGCGGCGAGGCGGGCCCGGAAGCCCTCGTTCAGCGTCCGGCGCACCGCGGCGACGCGGGCGATGCCGCTCACCGCCGCGGTCACGCGCGGGGTCCGGATCTCCTCGGTCACATCGACGCCGTCGACCCGCACCCAGCGCTCGCCCGGATCCTCCGCGGACTCGACGCGGAAGCCGTCGAGCGCGCGCTCGACCGCGGCAGCGTCCTCCGGATCGGCGCCGCGCTCGAGCACCCGCCAGGCGAGCGCCCGGTACGCGGCCCCGGTGTCGAGGAACGCGAAGCCGCGGGCGGCCGCCGCGGCGCGCGAGACGCTCGACTTGCCGCTGCCTGCCGGCCCGTCGACCGCCACGATCACGCCCACGTGCGCTCCCTCCGTCATGCGATCCGCCATCCGCGCGTCACCAGGTCCGCCTCCAGCCCTCCGGCCACCTCCGGGGCGACCGCGAGCTCCACGATGCCGATCGGAGCGCCGGGCGAGTGCTCGAGCCGCAGATCCTCGAGGTTCACGCCGAGCTCGCCGATCTCGGTGAGCAGGCGCGCGATCTGACCCGGCCGGTCGTCGACGAGCACGGTCAACGTCGTCGTCTTGAGGTCGACGCCGTGCTTGCCGGGGATGCGGGCGACGCCGTCGTTCCCGGCGGCGAGCACGTCGGCGAGCGCCCGCTGGGCGCCGCGGGCGGCGGGATCGGCGAGCGCCTCCAGCACCGCGTCGAGGTCGTCTCGGAGGTCGGAGAGCACCGGCAGGATCCGCGCCGCGTTGGCGCTCAGGATCTGCACCCAGAGGGCCGGATCGCTCGCCGCAATGCGCGTCGTGTCGCGCAGCCCCTGCCCCGCGAGCTCGGTGGCGCGGTCGGGTGCGTCGATCAGGCGGGCGGCGAGCAGGCTCGCGACGAGCTGCGGCGCGTGGGACACGACGGCGACCGCGTCGTCGTGCCGGTCGGCCGGGAGGCGGACCGGCGTCGCCCCGAGGTCGAGCGCGAGCGCCTCGAGCACCGCGGCCTGCTCCGGCACGGAGCCGGCGTGGGGCGCGATCACCCACGGGCGCCCGAGGAAGAGGTCGGCGCGGGCGGCGATCGGGCCGCCGCGTTCCCGGCCGGCCATGGGGTGCGAGCCGATGTAGCGCTCGGTCGCGGCGCCCGCCGCCTCGAGCGCGGCCAGCGGACCGGCCTTCACGCTCGCGACATCCGTGACGATCGCCTGCGGATGGCGCGTCAGCTCCGCTGCGACGACACCCGCGACGACGTCCGGCGGCACCGCGACCACGACGAGCGCAGGCGCGTCGTCGTCCGTCGCCGGGCGGCCCGCGCCGTAGTCCACCGCGAGCGCCAGGGTCGACGGCGAGACGTCGTCGAGGACGACGTCGACGTCGAGGGACGTGAGGCCGAGCCCGATGCTCGTGCCGAGCAGCCCGGTGCCGACGACCCGGACCTGCCCCGTGGTGCGGGCGGACACGGGCCCCAACCTTACCGGCCCGGCCGATCCCGCCTCGCGAGGGCCGCGAGCGCACCGAACTCCGCGGCGGTGAGGTCCCGCGTGCCGCCCACCGGCAGGTCGCCGAGCTTCAGCGGACCGAATTCCCGCCGCACGAGCTCGCGGACGGGGTGCCCCACCGCGTCGAGCATCCGCCGGACGATGCGGTTGCGCCCGGAATGCAGGGTGAGCTCGACGAGCGTGGCGCCGGAGGCGGCGCCGTTCGGCACGACCCGCACGCGGTCGGCCGCGATCGGGCCGTCCTCCAGCTCGATGCCGTTCCGCAGCCGCGCGAGCGTCTGCGGTCGGACCGCGCCGGACACGAGGGCGATGTAGGTCTTCGTCACGCCGAACGACGGGTGGGCGAGCACGTGCGCGAGGTCGCCGTCGTTCGTGAGCAGCAGGAGGCCGGACGTGTCGGTGTCGAGCCGGCCGACGTTGAACAGCCGTTCCTCGAAGCGGGCGGTGAAGCGGCTGAGGTCGGGCCGCCCGCGCTCGTCGTGCATCGTCGAGACGACACCGGTCGGCTTGTGGAGCAGCACGGTGCGGCGCCCGGGATCGACCTGCACCGCCACGCCGTCGACCGCGACCTCGTCGATCGTGGGGTCCACGCGTGTGCCCGGCTCGGTGACGATGCGGCCGTTCACCGCGACCCGGCCCGCAGCCATCAGCTCCTCGGAGGCGCGGCGGGAGGCGACGCCGGCGGCCGCGAGGACCTTCTGCAGCCGCTCGGGCCCTCCTGCGCCCGTCGAAGGGCCGTCCGTGCGCGGGTCAGCGGGCATCGGCGTACGCGCCCTCGACGCCCTCGAGCAGCGGAGCGAGGGGCGGCAGCTCCGCGAGGGACCGGATGCCGAGCGCGACGAGCAGGTCGTCCGTCGTGCCGTAGAGCACCGCCCCCGTCTCCTCCGAGCGGCCGACCTCGGCGACGAGGCCGCGGGTCACGAGCGTTTTCAGCACGGAGTCGACCGAGACCGCGCGGATCGCCGCGATCTGCCCGCGGGTGACCGGCTGCCGGTAGGCGACCACCGCGAGCGTCTCGAGCGCCGCCTGGCTCAGCCGTCCGGCCGTCTCGATCTCGAGCAGGTGGCGCACGGTCGTGTCGTGCGCGGGTCGCGCGTACAGGCGGTACCCGACCGCGAGCTCCCGGAGCTCGAAGCCGCGGCGGCGCCCGCCGCTGTGCCCGTCGTAGTCCGCGCGGAGGCGCTCGACCGCCTGGCGGACGACCGCGACCGGGCGGTCGACCGCGCTCGCGATCGTGAGCAGGTCGAGGGGACGGTCCGCGACCACGAGGAGCGCCTCGATCGCCGCGTCGAGCTCGTCGAGCGCGGACGACCGGGGCACGCCGGGCGCCGCCTCCTCCGGCTCCTGCGCCTCCGCCTCCTGCTTCTCGGCGCCCTCGTCGCGGGAGGCGAACGCGTGGGCGAGCTCCTCGTCGTCGACGGGCGCACCGAGCAGACCGGACAGCAGCAGCGCGACCGGCTCCTGCGGGGTGCGGCGGGTCGGCGCGGGCGACTCAGTCATCGAACCCTCCTCCGAGACGCGCGAGCATCGTGTCGTCCCAGTCTTGCGCGGTCCAGCGCACGACGAGCGCACCGAGCGGGTCGAGCTGCTCGAACGCGATCGCGCCCAGCCGGTGCAGCTCGAGCACGGCGAGGAACCGCGCGACGATCACCGCCCGGGCCGCATCCGGTCCGGTGAGGTCGAGGAAGGACAGCGCCGAACCGCGGCGCAGGAGGCTCACCACCTCGGCGGCCTGCTCGCGGAGCCCGACCGTCGAGCCGTGCAGATGGTCCGTCCCCACGGTCGGCACGGGACGCGGGGCGAGCGCGGCCGCCGCGAGCATCGCGAAGGCGGTCAGGTCGACCGGGAGCTCGGGAGGCGGAGCCGGCGGCCGCTGCTGCTCGTGCACCGACCCGCGGTGCGCGTGCCGCGCCTCCTCGAGCGCGAGAGCGTCCGCGAACCAGGCGGTCGCCTCCTTGAAGGCCCGGTACTGCAGCAGCCGGGCGAACAGCAGGTCGCGGGCCTCGAGCATCGCGACCGCCTCGGCGTCGACGACCTCGCCGGCGGGCAGCAGCCCGGCGATCTTGGCGTCGAGCAGCGTCGCACCGACGACGAGGAAGCCGCTCGTCTGGTCGAGGTCGACGTCGTCCCCGAGCTGCTCGAGGTGGGCCAGGAACTCGTCCGTGACGATGGACAGCGCGAGCTCGGTGACGTCCAGCTCGCGTCTGCCGATCAGGTCGAGCAGCAGGTCGAACGGGCCGTCGAACCCGCCGACGCGCACCCGGAAGCCGGGTGCGGCGTGCTCCGCGTCCTGCTCAGGCGAAGGCACCCCGGACCACCAGCTCTCTCGCGAGCTGCAGATAGGCCTCGGCGGCCCGGTGCTCGGGCGCGTACTCGAGGATCGGCTCGCGGGCGACGGAGGCGTCGGGGAACTTCACCGTGCGGCTGATGACGGTCTCGAGCACGTCCTCGTCGAACGCCTCCACGACGCGATCGAGGACCTCGCGGGAGTGCAGCGTGCGCGGGTCGTACATCGTCCCGACGATGCCGTCGAGCGCGATCGCCGGGTTGAGCCGGTCGCGGACCTTCTCGATGGTCTCGACGAGCAGCGCGACGCCGCGGAGGGCGAAGTACTCGCACGCGAGCGGGATCACGACGCCGTGCGCGGCGGTGAGCGCGTTCACAGTCAGGAGGCCGAGCGACGGCTGGCAGTCGATGAGCACGACGTCGTAGTCGTCGACGACGTGCCGGAGCACCCGGGCGAGGCTCTGCTCGCGCGCGACCTCGTTCACGAGGTGCACCTCGGCTGCGGACAGGTCGATGTTCGCCGGGATGATGTCGAGGCCCTCGATCTGCGTGTGCTGGATCGCGATCCTGGGGTCGGTGCGGGAGGATCCGAGCAGCAGCTCGTAGATCGTCGGGACGTCCTCCGTCTGCACCTTGAAGTTCGCCGACAGGGCCCCCTGCGGGTCGAAGTCGATCAGCAGCACGCGCCGGCCGTACGCGGCGAGCGCCGCGCCGAGGTTCACGGTCGTGGTGGTCTTGCCCACGCCGCCCTTCTGGTTGCAGAGCGCGACGATCCGGGCCGGGCCGTGCTGCGCGAGCGGCGCGGGCACCGGGAACTCGTGGGCCGGCCGGCCGGTCGGCCCGATGGGCAGCCGCTCCAGCTCGTCGTCAGGTCGGGTGTCCAGCACGGTCATCTGCGTCATGGGTGTGGTCCTCGGTGCGTCTCGCTCGATCGTCAGTCCACGCTAGGCCGGGCCCTCCCCCGTTCGAGGGCCGACGCGCCGCCTTCGTCGTTCAGGAGTTCCGGCGGCAGCGGC
>NZ_JBQCGC010000018.1:0-14931 GCF_051956055.1 Amnibacterium sp. | reverse complement strand
GCGTCAGGCGAACATCGAGGGGTGGTGCAGCCGGATCGTGGCGGCGAGCCGCGTACCGAGGTACGCCTGACCCTCGACGGTCGGGTGGGCCGTGCTCGGATCGATGACCGCATCCGACTGCCCCTCCGGGATCCAGTGCGTCTTGAGCATCGAGACGTACTCGACACCGCTCGCCCTCGCCGCGGCCTCGAGCGTCGCGTCGAGGGCCCGCTGCCGGTCCGTGACGGGCTCCGGATCGGGGCCCGGGCCGAGCGCCAGCAGCTCGGCTGTCGGGAAGGCCCGACGGAGGGCCGCGTAGGTGGCGGAGGCGTTGGCGGTGATGTCCGCATCCGACTGCGAGCGGTCGTTGCTTCCGCCCTGCACCACGACGAGGCGGGCCGAGCCGCTGGCGGCCCGTGCGCGGTCGAGGTAGTTCTGGGTGTCGTCGGTATCGACGTAGCCGGTGCCGGAGACGGCATCGACGTCGATCGTCGTCCCGAGGATCGACGCAGCGACCTGCCCCAGCGCCTTCGCCGGATCCGCGTGCAGGCCGGCGGCCCACGAGTCCCCGAGCAGGTAGATGCCGCTCCTCGTCCTCGCAGCCGTCGCGGCAGCAGGACCAGATCCGGCGGCGAGTGCCATCGTGGCGCCGAAGGCCCCGAGCAGCGAGGCCCTCCGCGTCAGGCTCGGACCACGCGTCGACTGCTGCACGAGCATCCAGTGTCTGCGCGCGGCCGAAGCATCAGCCCGGTCTGGGCTCAGCGTTCCCTATGCCCCGGCCTCAGTGGAAGATGTTGACGGCGCGGGCGATGACGAGCGAGACCGTCAGCAGCGCGATCGCGCTCTGCAGGAGCATGAGCATCTTGGCCCACCGGCTGAGCGGCATCGTGTCCGTCGGGCTGAACGCGGTCGCGTTGGTGAAGCTGACGTAGAGGAAGTCGATGAACGTGGGCCTCCACGACGGCGGCGCGAGGGACGGGCTCGTCATCTGCGGGAAGAGGAAGTCGGGCGTCGCCGCTCGTCCTTCCGCCCTCGCAGCCGGCCCGCCTCCGGCCAGCTCCCAGTACCAGAGCGCGAAGGCGATGATGTTGGTCAGGTAGATGCCGGCGCCGCTCGCGAGCAGGGCGGGTGCGCCGCCCTGGATCGACCCGTGGATGAGGCCGCGGATGAGCAGCACGGCGCTGAAGCCGTTCGCGACGCTGATGACCGCGACGAGCAGCATGCTGCCCCGCCGCAGGATCGTCGCCTCGAGTCGATGCCGGAACGGATGCGCGATGAGCAGCGCGATCGCCAGCGCGGCTTCGATCGCCGGCAGCAGCCACGTCGGTCCGAGGGTGAGGTGGTCGGGCAGCGCGACCTGGACGAGCACGGCCACGAGCACGGCCAGGAGCGCAGCCCACCGTTGCTCCTCGTCCGGCGAGCGCCGCGCGGCTGAGGTCACGGCGTCCGCCCGCTGCGGCAGGTCGGCTCGCCGCAGCGCGGCACGCCGTGCGACGCCTGTGTCACTGGACCGCCTTCTCCGTCACGCAGCCGCCGGCTCACCGGTGAGTGGTGGAGAGCCCGGGAGTCGAACCCGGTGAAACGCCCCAGCAGGCGTGCTCCCCGTCCTCGAATGCTACGGCTCGACGGCCGGGCGTCGGGCCGTTCGACGGCGGGAACGGGCACAGGAGGCGCCACCTTCCAGGTCGCTGTCAGGCCTGGCCACGGCGCTCCATGCACCGACACGCGGTGCCCCTTCGGCATCGCGTGCATTCCCCCTGGGCGGGCGATCACAGGTGAGACGATCACCGCCGCTCCGGGGTGCGCCCGGGCGAGGAGAGGACGTGCCCCGATGATCTCGTGCCCACGATGCGGCGAGTCCGGCACCGTGCTGATCGAACGGGCACCGGTCGACGGGGCTGCTGCCCCCGCGGTGTCCAGGGACTGGGCCGCTCGGTGCGAAGGGTGCAGCGCGGCCTGGACCTTCTCGGACTAGCGCGGATCGAACGCCTGGCGACCCCTACCCGTCCGCTCCGGTGAGGTGGGCGAACACGACCGTGTTCGCGGAGTACTCGTGGGTGGTGGGGTTCCAGTCGCCGCCGCAGGTGATCAGCCGCAGCTCCGAATCCGGGGTGTTGCCGTACACCTCCAGCTGCGGGAAGTTCGCCTTGGGCTCGTTCTTGGTCCGGTCGACGACGAACTCCGCGGTCACGCCGTCCCGGAGGGTGACGGCCACCTTCGCGCCGGGCTTCACCTGCGCCAGCCGGTAGAAGACGGTCGGACCGGCCTTGTAGGTGGCCACGTGCCCGACGAACACGGCCGGGCCGATCTGGCCAGGGCTGGGAGAGCCGCGGTACCAGCCCGCGGGGTCGTGCTTGTCGTAGCCGGGCACCTGGATGGTGCCGTCCGGGTTCAGCCCGAGCTGACTGACCGCGGTGTCGAGCCCGATGCTCGGGATCCGGAGGCGCACCGGCACGGATCGGGCGAGGTGCTCCGGGGTCGGTGTCGACGTGGGTGTCGGTGCCGGGGTGGTCGGCGCCGAGGTCGGCGTCGCGGACGACACCGCCGGTGCGGCGAGGGCGGCGGTGCCCGGAGGAGCACCCTGCGGCCCGCGGAGTCCGAACCCGATCGCCGTGACGCCGGCGGCTGTGAGCAGCACCGCCGCACCGGTCATGATGCGGCTGGTGCGGCGGTGCTGGTTGGTCATGCGCTCAGTCCGCCTTCGAGAAGCGACGACGAGCGACGAGCGCGCCACCCGCGGCGAGCACGAGGCCCCCGCCGAGCGCGAGCATGCCGGTCTGGACCGGGGCGGGTCCACCACCGGTCGCGGCGCCGCCGGCCGGCATGGCCATCTGCGACGACACGAGCGCACCGCAGAGGGCCGGTGCGGTCGCGGCGAGCGGCAGCGACGAGGTCAGCGGGCTCTTCTCCTTCTGCGCCTTGGAGCTGAGCGTGCTCGGGTTCAGCCCGTGCACGACCACCACGCCGGTGTTCTTCGCGAGCGCCGCCTTCGTGGCGGCGTTCAGCGTGACCGTGCGCTGGTAGGTCCCGGAGGAGCCGGAGATGGCCGGCACCTTCACGTTCAGCGCCTGATCCGCACCGGTGCCGCCGCTCGAGCTGAGCGTGGTGCCGATGGTCCCGTAGTACCCCGCGGCCTCCGGGGTCGAGACGACGCCGTCACCGTTCTTGTCCGCGGAGGCGGGCGGGCAGGTGTGCTGGCCGCCGATGTGGATGTGCGCGACGTGCGGGAACGCACCTCCGTTGAACGTGCTCGCGAGGCCGCTCGCGTGCAACCGCACGGTCGCCTGGTCGCCGGTGACCTGGACGGTCACCGTGCCGGATGCGCCGCTGTGGTTCAGCGGGTTCAGCGTGGCCTGGTACGAGTCACCGCTCGACGCGAACGCCGGGGTGGACGCGAATGCCGCCAGTCCCAGCGCGAGTGCTGGGGCGATCAGCAGTGCCTTCTTCTTCATCGGGGATCCCTTCCCGTTGGACTGCACCTCTTCTTTGCAGAGATGCAAGTACCTGACCTTCGGAGCGCCTCCGCATCCGGGTTGGGATCGATCGCTGTTCCCAGTCCTCCCTCAGCCGCCGAACCACCAGCGGCCGACGGGCCTGCCCGGGTCGTCCCGCTGCGAACCCGCGCGTCGCAGCGTTCTGACCGCGAGGACGACCACGAGCGCGAACAGGGCCCAGGCGAGCGCGCGGCTGAGGAAGTCGGGAGTGCTCAAGCCGTAGATCAGCGCTCCGACGCCGACGACGACCTCGACGACGAAGCCGTAGAAGAGCCCTTCCCAGGGCGCGCCTCGCATGCGCGGGAGCGTACGCCGACACCTGTGGGACGGGCCGGGCAGACTGGTGCGATGACGTCGATGGGGATGATCTTCCAGCCCAGCTTCCCGCCCGAGCGCCTGCGGGCCGCCGCGGTCGACGCGGAGCGGGCCGGGCTCGACGAGCTCTGGGTCTTCGAGGACTGCTTCAAGGAGAGCGGGATCGCCGCACTGGTGGCGGCGCTCGCGGCCACCAGCAACCTGCGGATCGGCGTTGGCATCCTGCCGATGCCGCTGCGCAACGTCGCGATCACCGCCATGGAGATGGCGACGATCGAGCGCCTCTTCCCCGGCCGGTCGCGGTTCGGCGTCGGGCACGGCGTCCTCGACTGGATGGGCCAGGTCGGCGCGAGGGTCGCCTCCCCGCTCACCCTCATGCGCGAGTACGTGCCGGCCCTCCGCCGCCTGCTCGCCGGTGAGGAGGTCACGGCGGACGGACGCTACGTCCGGCTCGACCGGGTGCGCCTCGACTGGCCGCCGGAGGGGCGCGTCCCGGTGCTCGCGGCGGGCGAGGGTCCGAAGACGATCGCCCTGACCGGCGAGGTCGCGGACGGCACGGTGCTCACCACCGGGACGACGCCGGCGATGGTGCGGAGCGCGGTGGAGCGCATCGGCGCGTCCCGGGGCGCGGCGGGCCGCAGCGGCGCCCACGAGGTCGTGGTGTTCGTGAACGCCGAGTTCGGCCCCGGGGCCGAGGAACGCATGGAGGCGGAGTTCGACCTGTGGCACCTCGAGGGCGAGCGCCGGTTCGCGGCGATGGGAGACGAGGACGCCGTCGCACAGGTGGTTCGCGACTTCGCCGAAGCCGGCGCGACGACCGTGCTGCTGCAGTCCCGCTCGCACGAACCCGATCTGGCGGCCTGGACCGAGCAGGCCGGTCGGGTGGCGGCGCGCCTCCGGCAGCACGGGCGCCTGCCCGAGACCAGTCCCTGATCAGGGGGTGCACCCCAGTACGAGTGGCGCCCCGGACCGCCTGCCGCGTCGAGTGCACGGATCGTCGTGCGGAGGCGCATGCAAGGTCGCGTTCCCGCCCGATCGCCGGGAGAACTCACAGACGGGGCCGGGGCGTGGGGGCAGCGCTCATCCGGCAGCACGAATACCGTCGATGCATCAGGCACATGGCCGTTCCGCGCCGTGCCCCGCTCACCGCCAGAAGCCGAAGGAGAGCGACCGTGACCGCGACCACCCCGACCTCCACTGCCGGTAAGGCCTCCGCGTCCGGGCCGGCCCCCTACCGGGTCCTGCTGATCGGCGAGGTCCCTCTCGACGGCGTCGCCGCGCTGGCGGACGCCCTGGCCACCCGGACCGGGCACGGCGTCGACGTCGAGGCCCTGCCGGTCGCACCACCGCTCGACCGGGACCTGTCCCGGTACGACGCCGCCGTGCTCCTGCTCGAGCCGGAGCGCGACGACCGCTCGATCATCGATGAGGCCAGGCGGCTCGTCGACGAGCTGCGGCCCCGGCTGACGGTCGGATCCGCGACGGTGCTCGTGCTGCCTCCGGCATCGGCGCCCGCCCCCGAGCAGGACGAGGTCGCGCTCACGCTCCGCCGCGAGCTCGACCCGCTCATCCCCGTGGTCCGCCTGGAGGAGCCCCGCACGAGCGGAGGCTCCCGCTGGGCCGCCGCGATCGCCGGCGTCACAGCACCGAGCCTGATCGACCCGATGGTCCGATTCCTGCCCGACGACCACTTCGACGAGGACCTCCGGCTCGACGCCGTCGATGCCCTGCCTCCGCGGGACCGGCGCTGGGTCGCCGAGTTCCAGGCGATCGTGGAGGACGCCAAGCGGGCGTACGGCACCTCCTCGGCGGCCCTCAGCATCATCGACGCCGACTACGCCCGGTACGGCGTCACCGTCGGTTTCCCGCACAAGGTGATCCGCAGGGGCCAGACGATCTGCAACCGCGTCCTGCGCACCTACGGCGGCCTCATCGTCGGCGACGCGCAGCTGGACCTGCGCTTCCAGCGCAACCCTGACGTCAAGAGCGGCGACGTCCGCTTCTACGCGGGCTACCGGATCGAGGCCGAGAACGGGGCGCCGCTCGGCTCGCTCTGCGTCTTCGACCCGGCGCCGCGCGACGGGGTGGCGGAGGAGGACCTCGTCGCCCTCCGGGACCTCGCCGTCGCGGCGCAGGAGCGGATGTGGCGGTTCCGCAGCCCCGCCTCCTGAGCGGTCAGGGCAGCCGCAGGAGCGATTCCAGCAGCCGGTCCCCGAACCCCTCGGCGATCTCGAGCGGCACCGTGTGCCGCACATCGGGCTGCGCCGGGTAGCCGACGAACCGGCCGCGCAGGTCGACGAGCGTCTGCCCGCGACCGGGCCCGTCCGTCGTGTCCACCTCGACGGGCGCGACCGGGGCGAGGGTCGGCACGACGACGCCCAGCGCGATCGCCGCCGCGAGCGGATCGTGCAGCGCGCAGGAGGGACGGCCGAGGATCGGCGTGTAGTACTGGAAGTACACGTCGAGCATGGCCGCGAGCGCGGCGGGGGCGGCACCGCCGGCGGCCAGCTCGGTGCGGTGCGACTCCTCGAAGCGGGCGAGCATCGTGACGTCGAGACCCACCATGGTCACGGGCCACGCCGCGTCGAACACGGCCTGCGCGGCGATCGGGTCGTTCCAGATGTTCGCCTCGGCGACGGCGCTGACGTTGCCAGGAACGAGCGCCGCGCCGCCCATGATCACGACGTCGGCGACGAGCGACGGCAGCTCGGGCTCGAGCTCCAGTGCGAGCGCGAGGTTCGTGAGCGGACCGACGGCGAGCACGCGGAGGGTGCCGGGATGCTCGTGCGCGAGCCGCACCAGCATCGCCGCCGCCGACTCGGCCACCGGCTCGCCGACGTGCGGCAGCTCGACCTCGCCGATGCCGTTCGCGCCGTGGACGAACTCGGCACCGCCGCCGAACACCCCGCCGATCGGATCGTGCGCACCGACCGCGACCGGCACGTCGGGCCGTCCCATGAGCGCCATCAGATCGAGGGTGTTGCGCGCTCCGCCCGCCGCCGACAGGTTGCCGCTCACGCTGCCGATCCCCTTCAGGTCGGCCCCCTCGGCCACGAGCAGCCCGAGCGTCAACGCGTCGTCGATGCCCGTGTCGCAGTCGAAGTACCAGGGCGCGCCGCTCACGCGGCCGCAGCCAGGTACTCGTGCCACTCGGGCTGCGGGCGCTCGACCCCGCGCACCAGCCAGCTCGTGCCGTGCGGCATCTTCGGCGTCGTCCTCAACGTCCACCCCATCTCCGCGGGCGTCCTGTCGCCCTTCGTGTTGTTGCACGCGAGGCAGCAGGCGGCCAGGTTCTCCCAGCTGTCCGCACCGCCGCGCGAGCGGGGCAGCACGTGATCGATCGTCGTCGCACCCCTGCCGCAGTAGCAGCAGCGGAACTCGTCCCGCCGCAGCACTCCCCGCCGCGTGACCGGCACGCGTCGAAGGCCCGGCATCCGAACGTACCGGGTCAGGACGATGACGCTCGGCCGGTCCCAGGATCCGGAGGCCGCGAAGACCGGGTGACGCTCATCCGCCGAGACGACGGTCGCTTTCCCGTTCAGCACGAGCACGAGCGCGCGTTTGAAGGACACGACCGCGAGCGGCTCGTATCCGGCGTTCAGGACGAGGGTGCGCATGAGGGTTCCTCTCGAAACGGCCTGCACGGCTTGCAGGGGTTCGACGCGACTCGGGTCCGCGGCGGGAGCCGCGGGCTCCGGAACGCGCCCCGGGCGTGGTGCGCCCGGGGACGAAAAAGGGCGCCGCCCGACGGACGACACCCTGCTTCCCACGCTCCGCTGACGGTATGGCGTGCCGATGCTGATCGACGCTGCGGTGACGGGCCCCGAGCAGGACGACGGACGTGGACCGTCCGCACCTGCACTCGCCCATCACGCGATCCCTCCGTCGGAGTCTCGAGCGCCAGGCTAGGGGACGTCACCGACGTCGCGGCGCGCGCGACGGCAAGTGGAACGCGACCGTAACGGATCGTTCACCCGGCGCGAGGGGGCCGGAGGGGCTCAGATCCCGAAGCGCTCGAAGTGCACGGCGGTGGTCCACAGCTTCTGCACGCGCACCCGCGCACCCGGATACGGCGCGTGGAGGATCATTCCGTTGCCGGCGTAGAAGCCGTCGTGCGAGTCGTCGTTGAAGATCACCACGTCGCCCGGCTGGGCGTCCGCCTCAGAGATCGGTGTGCCGATCCCGTCCTGCATGCGGACCGAGTGCGGCAGGTTCACGCCGTACTGCGCGTAGACGAACATGATGAAGCCGGAGCAGTCGAAACCGCTCGGATCGGCCCCGCCGAAGACGTAGGGCACGCCCCGGTAGGTGAGCGCCGTGTTGAACACCGCGTTCAGGCTGAACGGCGGGTGCGCCGGATTCGAGACGTACGCCTTCAGGTAGTCGGCGGCGCTCGGGCCGGTGTACGAGGCGAACTCCGCCGCGTAGGCGCGCCGGAGCAGCGTCGCGGACGAGGTGGCCTGGAAGGTGTCGCGACCGAGCTTCGCGGAGACGACCTGGTCGCCCGCGGAGAAGGTCTGCTGCCCGGTCCTCGTCAGATGCCGCCCCGCCGCCGTCTCGCGCTGGACCGGGTTCACGGCGTAGGAGGGCAGGGCGATGGTGGCGACGAGCGCAGCCGCGAACGTCATCACGAGCGCCGAGAGCAGCACCTTCGAGGGCGCGCGCTTCGAGGCGGCCGGCGTCGTACGGTCGTGCACGGGCGGAGCGGCGCGGCGACCGCGCCGGGCGTCGGGCCGGACGTTCGAGCGTGCACCGGACGCACGATCGGTGGTCCGCGACCCGTCGAGACCAGCCGCTCCCCCCATGTGCACCCCCTGCGCAGTCCGCCCGGGGGCGCCGTGCCCCCGAAACCAGGACTCACGGTAACGAGCGGCTCACGATCCGCGCGGCGCGACGCGCGGGAACCTTCGACACGCGATCGAAGGAGGAGGTCAGCGCTGGACGAAGACGTGCACCGCGACCTCGGCGGGCACCTCGAGCGCCTCCTCGAAGCCGTCGACCTCGAGCCGCACCCCGGTGGGCGTCGCCGTCGCGATCGCGGAGGCACCCGGAACGACCCCGGTCGCCTTCAGCTCACCGAGCAGCTCCGGGTCGAACTGCGCCGGCTCCCCCAGCCGCCGGATCACCACGCGGACGGATCCGCTGCTGTCGCGCACGTGCGGCACGAGCGATACGACGCCGTCGAGGAATCGGACGGACGGCGACGCGCTGAGGTCGTCGAGCGGCGGGATCGGGTTGCCGTACGGGGACTCGGTCGGGTGGCCGAGCAGCTCGACGAGGCGCTCCTCCACCTGCTCGCTCATGACGTGCTCCCAGCGGCACGCCTCCTCGTGCACGTACTCCCAGTCGAGGCCGATCACGTCGCTGAGCAGCCGCTCGGCGAGCCGGTGCTTGCGGAGCACGTGGACCGCCTTCGTGCGGCCGGCCGTGGTCAGCTCGAGATGCCGGTCCCCTGACACCACCACCAGGCCGTCGCGCTCCATGCGGGCGATGGTCTGCGAGACCGTCGGCCCGGAGTGCCCGAGGCGCTCGGAGATGCGCGCCCGGAGCGGCACGATGGCCTCCTCCTCCAGGTCGAGAATGGTGCGCAGGTACATCTCGGTCGTGTCGACGAGATCCGTCACCGCTGCACTCCTCTCCCCGGCGGATCCTCAGTGTAGGGCGGGCCGGTGACGCCGCCGGTCCCCCGCCGACCGCCGCTCCAATAGGCTCTGATGCCTGTGACGGACCTGACGCAGACCCTCCGGATCCCGGCCTCGCTGCTCCCCGCCGACGGGCGCTTCGGGTGCGGCCCTTCGCGGGTCCGCCAGGCGCAGGTCGACGACCTCGTGGCCGCCTCCCGCACCCTGCTCGGCACCTCGCACCGGCAGCGCCCGGTGAAGGCGCTGGTGGGCTCGGTGCGCGAGCAGGTGGCCGCGCTCCTCGGGGCCCCGGAGGGCTACGAGGTGCTGCTGGGCAACGGCGGATCGACCGCGTTCTGGGACGCGGCCGCGTTCGGGCTGATCGAGCACCGCAGCGCGCACGGATCGTGGGGCGAGTTCGGCGCCAAGTTCGCGAAGGCCGCCCGGACGCCCTGGCTCGCCGCACCCGCCGTGACGGAGGCCGCTGCGGGCACGCGCGGCGCGCTCGAGGTCGTCGACGACGTCGACGTCTACGCGTGGCCGCACAACGAGACGTCCACCGGGGTCGCCGCGCCGGTGACGCGGATCGACGCCCCCGGCGCACTCACGGTCGTCGACGCGACGAGCGCGGCGGGTGGCATCGCCTTCGACGCCGCCCAGGCGGACGTCTACTACTTCGCACCGCAGAAGAACCTCGGCTCGGACGGCGGCCTCTGGCTCGCGCTCGCGTCCCCGGCCGCGATCGAGCGCATCGAGCGCATCGCCGCGTCCGGCCGGTACATCCCCGAGTTCCTCTCCCTGCAGGCCGCCGTCGACAACTCGCGGCTGGATCAGACCCTCAACACCCCCGCGCTCGCGACGCTCGTGCTGCTCGAGTCGCAGCTGCGCTGGATGCAGGAGCAGGGCGGGCTCGCCTGGACGTCGGCGCGCGCCGCCACCTCGTCCTCCCTGCTCTACGACTGGGCGGAGCGCGTCGACTACGCCGCCCCGTTCGTGGCCCGCCGCGAGGACCGCTCCCCGGTCGTCGTCACCATCGACTTCGACGGCGTCGACGCGGCGGTCGTCGCGGCGACGCTGCGGGCCAACGGTGTCGTCGACACGGAGCCGTACCGCAAGCTCGGCCGCAACCAGCTGCGCATCGGCACCTTCGCGTCGGTCGACCCGTCGGACGTGGAGGCGCTGATCGCCTGCATCGAGCACGTCGTGGCGCACCTGGCCTGAGCCGCCCCCGGCCGGCTCAGAGCGAGCGGTCCTCCTCGGCGGGACGCGGCGCGCGCTCGTCGTCGGCCGCATCGGGCTCATCCGCCCCGTCGACGCCCTCACCCTGCAGTTCGGCGTCGTCGAGCTCGTCGAGGTCGTCGTCGACGGCCAGGTCGTCCTCGTCCAGCTCGCCCTCGTCCAGCTCGCCCTCGTCCTCCTCCGACTCCTCGTCGGCGGCCTCCCCCGGGTGCTGCTCGTCGGGGTGCTGGCGACGCCAGTCGGCGAGGCGCTCCGCCCAGGGCACCCACGGCGGAGCGAGCAGCGAGCCCTCGCCCGGCAGCAGCTCGACCTCGAGCACGGTCGGCCGGGTGTCGGGGAGGTCGGAGGTCGACACCGTCCAGTGCCAGTCGGCGTAGGCCGGCAGCCGGCACGCGAACCGCAGGTCGATGACGCCCGGCTCCACCTCCTCCGCGTCGAGGAGGTCGCCGACGTCAGCAGGGTCGGTGACCTCGGCGAGCGCCGCGAGCGCCAGCGCCGTGCGCTCCTCCACCGTCATCGGCACGATCAGGAGTCGAAGTCGTCGGCGACGCGGCGCAGCAACGAGGCGATGCGGCGACCGTGCGTGCTGTCCGGGTAGCGCCCGCGCCGCAGGTTCGCGCCCTCGCGGTCGAGCAGCTTGATCAGGTCCTCGATGCGCGCGGCCATGTCCTCGGCGGACGGGCGCGACATGCGCTGCAGGCTCGGCGGGTTCTCGAGCACGCGCACCGACAGCGCCTGCGTCCCGCGCTTGCCCGCAGCGACGCCGAACTCCAGCTTGGTGCCGGCCTTCACGACCGCGCCCGCCGGCAGCGCCGAGGCGTGGAGGAAGACCTCCTCACCGTCGTCCGAGGTGATGAAGCCGAACCCCTTGCTGTCGTCGTAGAACTTGACTCTGCCGGTGGGCATGCTGACCTCGTGAGAACTGGGGGCTGCGGGCGTGGGCCGGATTCGGCCGCCCCATCCTAAACGGCGGCGGCGGGGAGCGCTGCAGGGCCGGTAGGCTCCGTCTCGTGGCGGATCCGGAGCGCGGGTTGCCGCGCGCCCAGCGCGTGCTGGCGGCCCTGGCCTTCACGCTGATCGGCGTGTCGGCGCTCGACGTGATCGCGCTCCTCGTGCTGCACGCCTCCGGCGTCGCCGCGACCGCGTTCGACTCCGGCGGCCTGCTCGTGCTGCAGCTCGTCCCCCTGCCCGGCCTCACCCTCGGGCTGCTGGCCGTCATCGCGCTCTTCGTCGTGCTGGCCGTTCGGAGGTCGCGCGAACAGGGCGCTCAGCGCGGTCCTCACTGATCCTCGCCGGGCCCTGCCGAAGCACACGACGAAGGTTCAGGAACTGGTCAGGGACCGCGCAGATACTGAGCGCATGGCCTCCGAGCAACCGCGCATCCTCATCGTCGACGACGAGCCGAACATCAGGGACCTCCTCACCACCAGCCTGCGCTTCGCGGGGTTCGCGGTGCGTGCCGTCAGCAACGGCGCGCAGGCGATCTCGGCGGTGCTCGAGGAGGAGCCCGACCTGATCATCCTCGACGTCATGCTCCCCGACATGAACGGGTTCGGCGTCACCAAGCGCCTCCGTGCCTCCGGGTACACCTCACCGATCCTCTTCCTCACGGCGAAGGACGACACCGAGGACAAGATCACCGGCCTCACGGTCGGCGGCGACGACTACGTCACGAAGCCGTTCAGCCTCGACGAGATCGTCGCGCGCATCAAGGCGATCCTGCGCCGCACGATGCACGCCGAGGAGGACGCGGTGATCCGCGCCGGCGAGCTGACGATGGACCAGGACACGCACGAGGTCACCGTCGGGTCCGAGGCGATCGAGCTCTCCCCCACCGAGTTCAAGCTGCTGCGCTACCTCATGCTCAACCCGAACCGGGTGCTGTCGAAGGCGCAGATCCTCGACCACGTGTGGGAGTACGACTTCAACGGCGACGCCGGCATCGTGGAGTCGTATATCTCGTACCTGCGGCGCAAGCTCGACGCCCACTCGGCCGAGCCGATCATCCAGACCAAGCGCGGGTTCGGCTACATGCTGAAGGCGGCGAAGGTCTGAGCCGCACGCGAGGGCGGCGCGCTCGGCGCACTCACCGTCCCCGTCGCCCAGAATGACCGGCACCATGCGAGCGACAGTCGGGGAGTGGTGGAACGGGATCTCGCTGCGCGCGAAGATCACCGGCGTCACGGTCCTCGTGCTCACGCTGGGGCTCGTCGTCTCCGGCTTCGGCGTGGTGACCGTGCTCCGCAACTACCTGATCGCGGACACCGACCAGCAGATCGTTCAGACGCTCGGCACGGTGACGCCCACCACGGCGTCAACGGACGAGGACTCGGCGGCCACCCAGTTCGTCTTCGCCCACCTCAGGTCGGACGGCACGGTCATCCAGACGAACCCGCTCTGGAAGGAGTTCGCCCCCGACCTGCCCTCGATCACGGCGGCGAACGTCCGGAAGTTCGAGGCCCCATTCACGGTCAAGAAGGGCAACGCGGCGGCGTTCCGGGTGGCTGCGAAGACCCTCGGCGACGGCACGATCGCGGTCCTCGGCACCCCGTTGCGATCGATCAACGAGCTGATCGCGCAGCTGTTCACGCTGTTCTTCGTGTTCGGCTTGGGGGTGGTCGTCGTGGGCGGCGTCCTCACCCGCATCCTCGTCGGATCGACCTTCACGCCGCTCAAACAGGTCGAGCGGACCGCTGCCGCGATCGCGGACGGCGACTTCGGGCAGCGGCTCGGGTACACGACGCCCAACACGGAGGTCGGGCGGCTCAACCGGTCGCTCAACCGGATGCTGAACCGGATCGACGGCGCGCTGGCCGATCGCGCGCGGACGATCGATCAGATGCGGCGCTTCGTCGGCGATGCGAGTCACGAGCTGCGCACGCCGCTCGTCTCCGTCCGCGGCTACGCGGAGCTGTACCGGATGGGCGCGCTGCAGTCCCGCGAGGACGTGGCGCAGGCGATGGACCGCATCGAACGGGAGGCGGTCCGGCTCGGCGCCCTCGTCTCGGACCTGCTCGCCCTCGCGCGGCTGGACGAGGCGCGCGAGCTCAAGCGCACCGTCGTCGAGTTGCTGCCGCTCGCGCACGACGCCGCACTCGACGCCCGGGCGTTCGCGCCGAGCCGACCGATCCGCGTGATCGGGCACGATCCCGAGCAGGCCACCGGGACGGTGGAGATCCTGCGCCCGGTCACCGACGAGGCCAGCGACGAGACCCCCGCCACGACCACGACCTCGACCCGGCTCTTCCGGCGCGGGGTGAGTCCCGACGCCGCCAGCGTCACCGGGTCGCTGCGCCTCGCCTCAGCGCGCCTCCTGCGGGCGCGCAGGCGTGCCCGCGACGGCGCCGTCGACGAGGCGCCGGCGCCGCTCATCACCGGGACCGCGAAGCCCGTCGTGCTCGCGGAGGAGGACAAGCTGCGACAGGTGCTCGCGAACCTGATCGGGAACGCCATCCGATTCACCCCCGACGGCACCCCGATCGAGATCGCGACGTACGGCGACAAGGACCGCGGCGTCGCGGTGCTCGAGATCATCGACCACGGGGACGGGATCCCGCCGCAGGTGCGGGAGAAGATCTTCCAGCGGTTCTGGCGGGCCGACTCGTCCCGCACCAGGGACACGGGCGGCAGCGGGCTGGGTCTCGCGATCGTCGCCGCGATCGTCTCCGCGCATCAGGGGACGATCGGGATCTCGGAGACCGCGGGGGGCGGGGCGACGTTCCGAGTCGCGCTTCCGCTCCTCCCCAGCGACGAGAACGAGGCCGAGCCCGAGCAGGCCACCTCGACCGCCGGCGGGAACGAGCCCGCCTCCTAGCGTGACGCCTCCACCCGTCCCGACCGGGACCGAACAGGAGGCCACCATGACCCGATTCACCGTCGACAGCGACGCCGTCGACTCCGCCGCCGGGGCGATCACCGCCACCGTCTCGCGACTGCAGGGCGACGTCGCCGCCCTCCACGGCCAGCTCGACGCGCTCCAGGGGGTCTGGACCGGTGCTGCAGCGATCGCCTTCCAGGGCGTCGTGCAGCAGTGGCGTTCGACGCAGACGAGCGTCGAGCAGGTGCTGGCCTCGATCGACCGGGCACTCCGGGTGGCGGGCCAGCAGTACGTGGAGACGGAGCTCGCGAACGCGCGCCTCTTCGGGTGAGCGGAGCCGTCCCCGGGCCGGCGGATGCAGAAGGGGCGCCCCACCCCACCGGGGGGTGGGGGCCGCACCGCCAGCTAAGGCGGGGGAAAAAATAAAAACCCCCCCCCCCCGCGGGGGCCGCCCCCCCCCCGGGGG
>NZ_JBQCGC010000017.1:0-3484 GCF_051956055.1 Amnibacterium sp. | reverse complement strand
GCTGTTCGTCCTGCTGAGCCTCGAGGTTCCGCTCGGCGTGCAGAACCAACGCACGGAGCGCCGCGACCTGACGGCGAAGGTCTCGCACGACGCGATGGTGCTCGCGGCGGACGCCGAGGACGCGGTGCAGAGGCCGACACGCAGGCAGCTGAACGGGCTCGCGGCGATCGCTTCGACGTACGCGAGCCGAACCGGCGCCCGTGTGGTGGTCGCCGACCGGCGCGGGTACGCACTCATCGACACGAGCGGACGGGTGCGGGGAACCGAGAGCTTCGCGTCGCGCCCGGAGATCCACGCCGCGCTCGCGGGGAAGTATCCGCGCGGCGTCCGGAACTCGCGCACTCTGGGCGAGCGGCTGCTCTACGTCGCGGTTCCGATCGCCTCGAGCGGGAGGGTGCACGGGGCGGTGCGGGTCACGTATCCGTTCTCCGCCGTCGACTCCCGCATCTACCGCTACTGGCTCATTCTCGCGCTGATCGGGATCGTCGTCCTCGCGGGAGCCGCAGTCGTAGGCCTCGGCCTCTCGCGTTTCGTGACCCGGCCGCTGCGCCGGCTCGAGCAGACCGCCGCGGCCGTGGGCGAGGGGCAGCTCGAAGCACGTGCGCCCGAACGTGAAGGCCCGCCCGAGGTGCGGTCGCTCGCCGCCGTGTTCAACGAGACCGTGGGGAAGCTGGCGAGGCTGCTGCGTTCGCAGGGGGAGTTCGTCGCCGACGCTTCGCACGAGCTGCGGACGCCGCTGACGGCGCTCCGGCTACGGCTCGAGAGCCTGCCGGCGAGTCGGGACCGCGACGCCGCACTCCAGGAGACCGACCGGCTCCGCGATCTCGTCGACGGGCTGCTCACCCTGGCCCGAGCGGACGCGGGGAGCGAGACGCCGGCGCGGGTCGACGCGACCTCCGTCCTGCGAGAGCGTGTCGACGCCTGGCTGCCCCTCGCGGACGAGCACCACGTCTCGCTCGTGGCGGACCTCGACGGCCCGGTCGCGGTGCGGGCCGCGCCGGGGCGCCTCGCACAGGTGGTCGACAATCTCATGGCCAACGCGCTCGACGCATCGCCGGATGGGGCGACGGTCACGGTGTCGGCCCTTGCAGCGCCGCCCTGGGTCGAGCTGCACCTCTCCGACCAGGGCGGTGGGCTCACGCCGGAGCAGCGCAGGCGCGCCTTCGATCGCTTCTGGCGCGCGGGCTCCGGTGGGGGCGGCTCCGGCCTCGGGCTGGCGATCGTCAAGAGGCTCGTCGCCGCCGACGGGGGCGAGGTCGAGCTGCGCGAGGCACCGAGCGGCGGGGTCGATGCCGTGGTGCGGCTCCGTCCTGCCTGAACCTTTACCGAAGCTTGGTCCTGCGCTCGCTCGCCCCTAAGAAGAGGTGTCGTAGAACGCGGACATGAACGCAAACCGTCCATTCCTCGCACTGGCCGCCGTCCTCGCGGCGACCGTCCTCACCGGCGGCGCGGCGATCGCGGGACTCGTGCATCGGCCCGCTCCACCGGCGACGGCGCCCGTGACGGTCGTGCAGCAGCAGGCGCCCACTCCGCAGTCGTGGAGCGAGGAAGGTGACTGATCATGCAGCGTGTCTGGGTAGTCGTACTGTCCGTCTGGGCGATGCTCGCGGTCGTCGCGGTGCTCGCCTGGTCGTCCCGCCCGGCGGTTCCCCTGCCCGCGGCCTCGTCGCAGACGATGGTCGTGAAGGGAACCGGCGGCAAGCAGCACGTCGTCGTCCTCAAGACGCCGGCGCACGCGACCACGGCGACTTCGGCAGTGGCGGCGGGAGGATGAACTCTCTCCACCGCACCGAGTGGCGTGCCGTCGGCACGACCTGCGCGGCCGCCGTCACGGCCGACTCGCACGACGAGGTCGAGGTGCACTGGGCACTGGCCGCCGCGCGGGAGGAGGTCGCCGCCTGCGAAGGCGAGCTCTCGCGGTTCGACCCGTCGAGCGACCTTTCACGCCTCAACGCCGCCGACGGAGACTGGGTCCCGATCGGCCGACGCCTGTTCGAGGCGATCCGTCTGGCGCTGCGTGCGCGGGAGGAAACGGGAGGCCGGTTCGACCCGACGATCCTCCCCGCGCTCACGGCCGCCGGCTACGACCGCTCCTTCGAGCTGCTCGAGGAGCGCCAGGCCCGGTCGGCCGACTACTGGCGGGCGGGCGCCGAGGTCGAGCTCGACGATCGGCGCGGACGCGCCAGGCTCGAGTGGGGCGCAGCCGTCGACCTCGGCGGGATCGGCAAGGGCTACGCGGCGAGGCGTGCGCTCGCCGCGATGCTCGCCGCCTCGCCGAGCTTCGCCGGCGGTCTCGTCGATCTCGGCGGCGACATCGCCGTCTCCGGCGAGTCCCCGGAAGCCGGTCCGTGGGTGGTGGCGGTCGCCGACCCGCGGCAGGCAGGGGAGACGCTCGCGATCCTCGCGGTTCCCGCCGGCGGCGTCGCAACCTCCGGTCGCGACGCCCGCCGCTTCGGGCCCGCCCGCTCACTCCACCACCTGATCGACCCCGAGACGGGCGAGCCCGCACTGGCAGGGCCTTTGACGGTGACGGTCGTCGCCCCCGACGCCGCCGAGGCGGAGGTGCACGCGACGACGCTTGCCATCGCGGGCCTCGCGGAGGCCGAGGAGTACGTGGCGGCGAGGCCGTCGATCTCGGCGCTCTACGTCCCGCACGCTGGCTCGGCGATCCCGCTCGGCCGGCTGCCGCTCGGGTCGCAGCGGTTCGTCGTGAGGGCTGCATGACCACCGCCGTGCCCGTTGCCTGGCTCGTCGCGCGTTCCGCAGGCCTCGTGGCGTTCGGGCTGCTGACCCTGTCGGTCTGGCTCGGGCTCGCGATGAGCACCCGCCTGCTCAAGCCGAAGCGTCAGAAGACGCTGCTCTCGCTGCACCGGACACTCGCCTGGACGGGGCTCTCGATGATCGCCCTTCACGCAGGGGCGCTCCTGCTCGACCCGGTCATGCACTTCGGAGTCCTGTCGGTGCTAGTGCCCGGTGCGGCCGCCTGGCGCCCTGGGTCGGTCGCGCTCGGGATCGTCGCCGCGTGGTTGAGCCTCGCCCTCGCCGCCTCTTTCAACGCGCGGCGCTGGATCGGCCAGAAGGGCTGGCGGCGGCTCCACTACGCGAGCTTCGCGGCGTTCTGGCTCTCCCTCGGTCACGCTTTACTCGTCGGCACGGATCTGCGCGGCCTCGGCGGACCGGTCACCGCGGTCCTCGCCGCAGGGCCTGTGCTCTGCCTGACCTTCTACCGGCTGCTCGTCCCGCGCACCGCACCTGCGCGGCCGATCGCGTTGCCTGCCCCGGCCGCGTAGACAGGTCCGCATACAACAGCAGTCGCGTGGTGACAACTACCATGCGACGCCTGGCAGAGTCAGCGACGAGGAGAGGCGCCTTGACGATCACCGACCGGCCTGAAGAAAGCCTTGCCGAGCATGGGCTCCGCGTCGTCGGGCGCGTGCTCCGCAATCCGACGACGTCCCAGCTCTACGCGGCCGCGCTCGACCGC
>NZ_JBQCGC010000016.1:0-5676 GCF_051956055.1 Amnibacterium sp. | reverse complement strand
ATCTACGCCCGGTACGGCTTCGGGCCGGCCACCTGGTCGACCGACCTCGCGATCGACACGCGCCGGGCCGGCTGGATCGGCGGCGACGCCCCCGGCCGGCTGCATTTCGTGGGACGGGCGAGCGCGATGGACGCCGCGCAGCCGCTCTTCGCGGCGGCGCGGGGCCGCACGGTCGGCGACGTCGAGATCGTCGGGCATCGCTTCGCGCGGCTGTTCGGCGCCCCCTCCGACGCCGCGGAGCAGCGGCGGCACCGCTTCGTGCGGTACGACGACGAGCACGGGGTCCCGCGCGGGCTCGTGGTGTACCGGATGCAGCCGAACGACCACGACTTCGCCTCCGCCACCGCGGTCGTCCAGCAGCTCGTCGCGACGACGGACGACGCGTACCGCGCGCTGTGGCAGCACCTGGTGACGCTCGACCTCGTGGCCACGGTGCAGGCACCGCTGCGGACCGTCGACGAGCCGCTGCGCTGGCTCGTGCGCGACCCGAGGATGATCCGCACGACCGAGCTCAGGGAGCACCTCTGGGTGCGCGTGCTCGATCCGGTCGCGGCGCTGTCCGCCCGCTCCTACGGGGGCGCGGGCCGGCTCGGGCTGCGGATCGCCGACCCGCTCGGGCACGCGCAGGGCTCGGTCACGATCGACGCGGACAGCGACGGCCGTGCGGTCGTGGTCGCGGGGGAGTCGGAGGAGGGGCCGCTGCTCGACCTGCCGGTGGACGCGCTCGGCACGCTCCTGCTCGGGGGCGCCTCCGCGGTCGTGCTCGCGGCGGCAGGACGGCTCCGCGAGCGGGCACCGGGGGACGCGGCCGTGGCCGACCGGCTGCTCCGCTCCCCGGTCGCGCCCGCGCTGATGACCTGGTTCTGACCGCTCAGCCGGGGAGCGCGACGCCGGTGCGCTCCGCCAGCGCGGCGAGCAGCGCCTCCTGGAACGCCTCGTCCAGCACGCCTGCGGCGGGCGACTCCTCGCGGCGGTCCTTGAAGTAGCGACCGGACACCAGCGCGGCGGGGTCGTCGCTCGTCGCGAGCCACACCTGGGTGGCCGAGCCCTGGTCGAGCGACCCCGGCGCCCCGGAGCCGCCCATCCGGGTCCGGATCCAGCCGGGGTCGACGGCGTTGCTCCGCACCTCCGGCCACCTGCGCGCCACCGCGGCCGCGAGCGCGGCGTCGAGGAGCTTGCTGTCGCCGTACCCGCCGCCGTCGAGCACCGCGACGTCCGCCCGGCCGCTGCGGTGCATGCCGCTCGACAGGAAGACGAGCCGATCCGGTCGCGTCATGAGCGCCGTCAGCAGGTACGGCGCGACCACGTTCACGGCCATCAGCACGGGGGCGGCGGTGCCGGAGCCGACGCCGGCGTTGTGCACGACCGCGTCGAACCGGCCGAGCGCGTTCGCCGCGTCCGCGAGCGCCCGGACCGCGTCCTCGTCGGCCAGGTCGCCGACGAGCACGTCGGCGGCGCCGGGTGCTGCCGCCCTCGTGTCGGCCGCGCGGGCGTCGCTGCGGGCGTGGAGCACCACCTCGTGCCCCTGGTCGATCAAGCGCTGCCCGACGGCCAGCCCGAGGCCGTCGGCGGATCCGGTGACGAGGACGCGTGCCATGCCCTCAACCCTGCGGCCACGATCCGGGGAGGACGCCCAGCGCGTCCGCCACGCCTGTGCGCTCCCGGGCCGGTCCCTGGACGGCGAGCCGTCCGGCGTGCGGTTGGATGGAGTCCGCTGCGCCATCGCGACGAAGGGATCCGCATGCCTGCAACCGACCAGGTACCGCTGCGCGTCGGGGTCGTCGGCCTCGGCTTCGCCGGCACCACCGCGCTCGACGCCTTCTCCTCCCTGCCGGGCGTGGAGGTCGTCGCGCTGGCCGGCCAGGAGCAGCCGCGGCTGGACGAGCTCGCGGACACCCGCGGGGTGCCGCACCGCTACCACGACTGGGAGGACCTGGTCGCGCGCGAGGATCTCGACGTCGTGAGCATCGGGGTGCCGAACCACCTGCACGCGCCGATCGCGATCGCGGCGCTCGCAAGCGGCAAGCACGTCTTCTGCGAGAAGCCCCTCGCTCCGACGGGTGCGCTCGCGCAGACGATGGTCGACGCCGCCAGGGACGCCGACCGGGTGCTCGAGATCGCGTTCAACCACCGCCGTCGCGCGGACGTGCGGTATCTGCGTCGCTACCTCGACGAGCACGACATCGGCCGGATCTACCACGCGCGCTCGAGCTGGCGTCGCCGGTCCGGCATCCCCGGGCTCGGCTCGTGGTTCACGAACCGGCAGATGGCGGGCGGCGGCGCGATGGTCGACCTCGGCCCGCACATGCTCGACATCGCCCTGTTCCTCATGGACGAGCCGCGCGTGGAGCGCGTGAGCGCCGTCACCTACGGCGAGCTGGGGCGCGGCGGCCGGGGCGGATCGCGGAACGCGAAGACGACCGGCGGCAACCGGGCGTTCGAGGTGGAGGACTTCGCCTCCGCCCTCCTCCGGCTCGACACCGGCGGCTCGATCCACCTCGAGACCTCCTGGGCGAGCTACTCCGCCGACGAGGAGGACATCGCGGTCGAGCTGCTCGGATCGACGGGCGGCGTGCGCCTGTTCGTGCGCGACTACGCCACGGACGGCACGATCCGCATCTTCGGCGACGAGGGCGGCGCGCCCATCGTCACGATCCCGACCGTGCACGTGCCCGCAGGGCACCACCTGGCGGTGATCGAGGAGTTCGTCGCGACGGTCCGTTCCGGCGCCTGGGCGAACGCCTACGGCGACTCCGCGCTGCACCGCAGCCGCGTGATCGACGCCGTCTACCGGTCCGCAGACGAGCACAGGGAGGTCGAGGTCGCATGAGGATCACGGTCTGGAACGAGTACGTCCACGAGACGCGCGGCGACGCGGTGGTGCTCGGGCACTACCCGGACGGGATCCACGCCGCCATCGCCCGGGGCCTGGCAGGTCTCCTGCCGGACGCCGAGATCGGCACCGCGACGCTGCAGGAGCGCGAGCACGGGCTGACGGAGGCGGTGCTCGCCTCGACCGACGTGCTGCTGTGGTGGGGGCACATCGCGCACGACCAGGTCGCCGACGAGGTCGTGGAGCGCGTGTACCGGCACGTCCAGGCGGGCATGGGGCTGCTCGTGCTGCACTCGGGGCACTACTCGAAGATCTTCCAGAAGCTGCTCGGCTCGACCGCCTCGCTGCTGTGGCGGAACGACGCGGAGCGCGAGCTGGTGTGGACGATCGACCACACCCATCCGATCACGCAGGGTGTGCCGGACCCGATCGTCATCCCGCAGCAGGAGATGTACGGGGAGCCGTTCGACATCCCCGTGCCCGACGAGCTGCTGTTCGTGTCCTCGTTCACCGGAGGCGAGGTGTTCCGCTCCGGGGTCACCTACCGGCGGGGCCTCGGCCGGATCTTCTACTTCTCCCCCGGCGACCAGGAGTACCCGGTGTACCACCAGCCCGAGATCCAGCGCGTGCTCGCGAACGGCGTCCGCTGGGCCGCGCCGACGCAGCCGCGCCGCAACCAGACCGCTATCCACCGGCCCGAGCAGGGCTGGTTCGCGTCCTGAGCGCGGGCCGGGGCAGGCCGCGGCCCCTCGTCACGAGCGCCACCGCGGGCACGGCGACGAGGAGGACCGCGGCGCGCGGCACCGGCGGGGCGATGTCGGAGGCGAGCAGCAGGATCAGCGCGGCCCCCGCAGCGGCGACCAGGTGCCGCTCGTGCACGGCCAGCACGAGCGCACCGACCCCGCACACGAGCACCGGGTCCCAGTAGTACCCGGCGAGGACCGGGTCGAGCAGCAGGCGGCCCGCGACCACGGCGACCGGGACCAGCCACACGCCCCAGCGGGCGTGCCGCCGCCTGAGGAGCAGCGCGACGGCCGCGCCGGCGCCGAGGGCGAGCAGCGACTGCAGCAGCCGGAGCGACCACGGGAACGTCGCGGCGGTGGGATCGAGCGCGTGCAGCACGCTGCCGGCCCGCACCTCCCAGGCGTAGGAGAACATCCGGAACGGGCCCGCGAGCACGAACGGCAGCCACAGCGGGGCGTGGAGCGCGGCTCCGACGGCCGCCGAGCGCAGCCGGCGGACGTCGGGGGCGAGCAGCACGAGCGGGGCGCCGAGCAGGCCCCACACCTCGAACCCGGTCGACAGGGCGATCACCGCGGCGGCGAGCACCGGCCGGTCCGCGAGCGCCAGGCGCCCTGCGGCGAGCCACGCGATCGGGATCAGCACCTCAGCGGGGTGCCCGAGGTTCCAGCTCGCGGTGGTCGGGCCGAGGAGGCCGAGCAGCACCGCGCCCGCTCCCGCGAGCACCGACGACCGCAGGTCGCGGCGCAGCACCGGCCGGAGCGCGACGGCCGCGAGGAAGGTCGTGGCGGCGCTGCAGGTCATGAGCGCGACCGTCCAGGAGAACGAGCCGCGCACCCCGAGCAGGTGCATGACCCCGAAGGGCGCGAGCTCGAACGGGCCGGCCTGGATCAGCGGGTCGCCGAACACCGCCCCGATCCTCCCGGTGAGCAGCAGCGCGCCCGCAGGGCCGAACAGGGTGTAGTCGACCGGCACGGGATCGGCCGACGCGGTCCAGAGCAGCGCCATGACGGCGCCGCCGGGCAGCGCGAGCGCGGTCGCCGCGAGGGCGCCGGCCACCGGGTGCGCGAGCGCGATGCGGAGGCGGCCCATGGGCCGAGTGTCCCGGGAGCGCCGCGCGCGCTGCCGGCGCCGCGCTGCCGACCCTCCTGAACGGGGGGAGCCGCGGCGGGCCCTCCGGTGCGGCGGCGCTGCCGACGTTCAGGCGACCGCGGCATCGTGGCGCGGGGGCAGGCCGAGCACCGGGAGCGGAGATGTCGACGAGGCGGGACGTCGTGCGGGTCGTGGTCGTCATCGGGTCGCTCGTGCTCGCGCTCGTCGGCTCGGCGATCGGTTCCGGGGCGTTCGGGGGCACGCCGATCCAGGACGCGGCCGGCGGTGCGCTCGCCGCCGACGCGACGCTGCTCGCCCCCGGGACCGGCGCGTTCCAGATCTGGAGCGTCATCTACACCGGGCTGCTCGCCTACGCCGTGTACCAGGCGCTGCCCGCCCAGCGCGCGCGGGCGCGCCAGCGGCGCATCGGGGCGCTCGCCGCGGCGTCCCTGCTCCTCAACGCGGCCTGGATCCTCAGCATCCAGTTCGGTCTCCTCGCGCTGTCCGTGCCCGTCATCGTCGCGCTGCTCGCGGTCCTCGTCGCGATCGTGCTGCGGCTCGGGCCCGCGGAGGGCACGGCGGACCGGGTGCTCCTCGACGGCGTCTTCGGGCTGTACCTGGGGTGGGTCACGATCGCGACGGTCGCGAACGCGACGGCGCTGCTCCAGCAGGCCGGCTTCACCGGCTTCGGGATCGCGCCGACGGCATGGGCGGTGCTCGTGCTGGTGGTCGCCGCCGTCATCGGCGTGCTTGCGGCGTTCGGCGACGGCGCCCGAGTGGGGCCCGCCCTGTCGCTCGCGTGGGGCCTCGCCTGGATCGCGATCGCCCGCGCGACGGGCGAGCCGCAGTCCGCGGCGGTCTCCGTCGCTGCGGCCGTCGCCGCGGTCCTCGTCCTCGCGGTGGCGATCGTGCTCCGCCTCCGGGCGCGGAACGCCGGTCAAGCGGAGAACACGCCCGGCGGTCGCTGACGATTTCTTGAGTCGCTCAACTCTCCGCGAAGGTGGGGCGAT
>NZ_JBQCGC010000015.1:0-33397 GCF_051956055.1 Amnibacterium sp. | reverse complement strand
TGCGGGGGCCCCGCCCCCCCCCGCCCCCCCCGCGCGCGGGCGACACCCCCGGGTGCGGGGCGGCGCCCCCCCGCCCCCGGCGGCACCACCACGCTCAGCGGGTCACGAGCGCGCGGGCGTCCGGCGTCAGCGGCGCGCCTTCGGGCGCAGCCAGAGCGCGCCGAGCGGCGGCAGGGTCAGCACGAGCGACGCGGGCTGGCCGTGCGAGGGCTCCGCCTCCGCCACCGCCGATCCGTAGTTGCCGACGCCGGATCCGCCGAACTCGGCGGCGTCGCTGTTCAGCAGTTCCTCCCACGTGCCGGCGAGGGGCACGCCGATGCGGTACTGCTCGACGGGGCGGCCGGAGAAGTTGAAGATGCACGCGACGGGGTTCCCGTCGCGGTCCCAGCGGAGGAACGCGACCACGCTGTTCTCCGAGTCCGCGCCGTCGATCCAGCCGAAGCCGGCCGGGGACGTGTCCTGCTGCCAGAACGCCGGGTGCTCGCGGTAGATGCGGTTCAGCTGGCCCACGTAGCCGAGCAGCGCCCGGTGCGCGGGCTGGTCGAGGATCCACCAGTCGAGGCCGCGCTCCTGGCTCCACTCGCTCCGCTGCCCGAACTCCTGCCCCATGAACAGGAGCTGCTTGCCGGGATGCGCCCACTGGAAGGCGAGGTAGGCGCGCACGTTCGCGATCTGCTGCCACGGGTCGCCCGGCATCTTGCCGATGAGCGAACCCTTGCCGTGCACGACCTCGTCGTGGCTGATGGGGAGGATGAAGTGCTCGCTGAACGCGTACACGAACGAGAACGTGAGCTCGTTCTGGTGATAGCTGCGCCACATCGGGTCGTTGGCGATGTACCGCAGCGAGTCGTTCATCCAGCCCATGTTCCACTTGAGCCCGAAGCCGAGCCCGCCGTGGTCCGTGGGGTGCGTGACGCCGCCCCAGCTGGTCGACTCCTCGGCCATCATCATCACGCCCGGGTGCAGCTTGTACGCCGTCGCCGTCGTCTCCTGCAGGAAGCTGATCGCCTCGAGGTTCTCGCGGCCGCCGTACCGGTTCGGCACCCACTCGCCCTCGTTCCGCGAGTAGTCGAGGTAGAGCATCGACGCGACGGCGTCGACCCGCAGGCCGTCGACGTGGAACTCGTCGAGCCAGTACAGGGCGTTCGCGACGAGGAAGTTCCGCACCTGGCTGTCGCCGAAGTTCGGGATCAGCGTGCCCCAATCCTGGTGCTCGCCGAGACGCGGATCGCTGTGCTCGTAGAGCGGCTCGCCGTCGAACTTCGCGAGCGCGAACGCGTCCTTCGGGAAGTGGCCGGGCACCCAGTCCATGTAGACGCCGATGCGGGCCTGGTGCAGCCGGTCGATGAGGTACTTCAGGTCGTCCGGGTGACCGAAGCGCGAGGTGGGCGCGTAGTACCCGGTGACCTGGTACCCCCACGACGGCTCGTACGGGTGCTCCGCGAGCGGGAGGAACTCCACGTGGGTGTAGCCGGTCTCGTGGAGGTAGTCGATCAGCTGGTCGGCCGCCTCCCGGTAGCCGAGGCCCTGCCGCCAGGAGCCGAAGTGCATCTCGTAGACGCTGATCGGCTGCTCGATCGGGTTCGTCGCCGCGCGGTCGCTCATCCAGCCCGAGTCGCCCCACCGGTACGAGCTCTCCGTCACCACGCTCGCCGTGGCGGGAGGCAGCTCCGCGTGCCGCGCCATCGGGTCGGCCTTCTCGATCCACTCGCCGTGGCGGGTGAGGATCTCGAACTTGTAGGCGTTGTAGGGCTCGAGACCGGGGATGAACAGCTCCCAGACGCCGTTGCCGTCCAGGCGCCGCATGGCGTACAGGCGGCCGTCCCAGGAGTTGAAGTCGCCGATCACGCGCACGGCCTGCGCGTGCGGCGCCCACACGGAGAACGAGGTGCCCCAGGTGCCGCGGTGCACGCCGTGGAGCTCGCGGTGGTGGGCGCCGAGCATCTCCCAGAGCCGCTCGTGGCGCCCTTCGCCGAACAGGTGCAGGTCGATCTCGCCGACGCTCGGCAGGAAGCGGTACGGGTCGTCGGCCGTCCAGGTCGAGCCGTCCTCGTACCGCGTCTCGAGCACGTAGTCCTGGAAGCCCGCGACCGAGACGCCCTGCCAGACGCCCCAGCCCACGTGCCCGAGCTCGATCCGCGCACCGGAGTCGAGCACCGCGACGACCTCGCTCGCCAGGGGGCGCAGCGCGCGGATCACGACCGCCTCGGTGCTCCCGACCGGATGCTGCCCGAGCACGGCGTGCGGACCGGAGTGGGAGCCGTCCGCGATGCGGGCGAGCACGTCGTCCGAGGGCACGGAGGCGATGGGTGTCGCGTCCGCGCGCGCGTCGGCGGCGGTGGCGGTCTTCTTGGGCATGGTGGCGTACCTCCTGGTCGCTGCCGGGATCGCCCGGCGCGGCTACCGATCCTCGACGGCGAGGATGTGGACGGGCTCGGCGTAGGGGTCGAGCCGGACGTAGTCGTCCGAGCCCCATTCCCACTGCGCTCCGGTGATCAGGTCCCGCACGGTGAACCGGTCGCCAGGCAGCCTGCCGAGCTGGGCGAGGTCGAGGTGCACGACCGTCTCGCGCGCGCCGTGGGGATCGAGGTTCGCGATCACGAGGACCGTGTCGGGGCGACCCGTGCCGGTGAACTCGGCGTCCAGGTGCTTCGAGTACGCGATGACGTCCTCGGACTCGGTCCAGTGGAAGTGGATGTTCCGGAGCTGCCCCAGCGCGGGATGGTGCCGGCGGATGCCGTTCAGCCTGGCGAGGTACGGCGCGAGGGTGGTGCCGAGCATGGCGGCCTTCGCCCAGTCGCGGGGCCGGTACTCGTACTTCTCGTTGTCGATGTTCTCCTCGGACCCGGGACGGGCCACGTTCTCGACCAGCTCGTACCCGGAGTAGACGCCCCACGTCGGCACCGCGGTGGCGGCGATCGCGGCCCGGATCTTGTACGCGGCGGCACCGCCGAACTGCAGGTAGGGGGTGAGGATGTCGTGCGTGTTGACGAAGAAGTTCGGCCGCATGTAGTCGGCGGTCTCCTGGGAGAGCTCGACCAGGTACTCCGTCAGCTCCTGCTTCGTGTTCCGCCAGGTGAAGTACGTGTAGCTCTGCTGGAACCCGATCTTCGCGAGCCCTCGCATCATCGGCGGCCGGGTGAACGCCTCCGCGAGGAAGATCACGTCGGGGTGCGCGGCGTTCACGTCGTGGATGAGCCGCTCCCAGAACGCGAGCGGCTTCGTGTGCGGGTTGTCGATCCGGAAGATGCGGACGCCGCGGTCGATCCACACCTGGAACACGCGCCGCATCTCCGCGTACGACCCGGCGGGGTCGTTGTCGAAGTTCAGCGGGTAGATGTCCTGGTACTTCTTCGGCGGGTTCTCCGCGTAGGCGATCGAGCCGTCCGCGAGCGTCGTGAAGAACTCCGGATGCTCCTGCACCCACGGGTGGTCGGGGGAGGCCTGGAGGGCGATGTCGAGCGCGATCTCGAGCTGGAGGCGCTTCGCGGCCTCGAGGAACGCGAGGAAGTCCTCCTCGGTGCCGAGGTCCGGGTGGATCGCGTCGTGGCCCCCCGCCTCCGAGCCGATCCCGTAGGGGGAGCCGGGGTCGTTCGGGCCGGCCGTCAACGTGTTGTTCGGGCCCTTGCGGTTCGTGCGCCCGATCGGGTTCACCGGCGGGATGTAGACGACGTCGAAGCCCATCTCCGCGATCGCCGGGAGCCGCAGCGCCGCCGTCGCGAAGGTGCCGGAGGTCCAGCTGCCGTCGTCGTGCCGGACGGCGCCCTCCGATCGCGGGAAGAACTCGTACCAGGCGCCGTACCCGGCCCGCAGCCGCTCCACGCGGAGCCGCCTCGAGGGGCCGGCGGTGACGAGGCTCGCGACGGGAGCGAGTGCGAGCACGTCCGCGACGCGTCCCTCGGTCGCGAGGCGCCACCGCGTGCCCGCCTCCGTCCCCGTGTCACGGAGCGCACCGGCCGTGTCGCGGAGGAGCCCGGGCGCGTCCTCGCCGCGGGAGTCCTCGCCGGCGGCGCGCTCCAGCAGGCGCGCCCCCTCCTCGAACATCAGCTCGACGTCGATCCCGGCGGGGATCTTGATCCCCGCGTCGTGCAGCCAGGTGCCCCAGTCGTCGAGCCAGGCCTCGACGTGCCACGTCCAGGCGCCGATCTCGTCGACGCGGAACAGCGCGGTCCACCGGCCGAGGCCGGGGTTCACCTGCTGCATCGGGCGGCGCACGGTCCGCCCCGACGGGGCCTCGAGGACCACGGCGGCCCCGATGACGTCGTGGCCCTCCTTGAACACGGTCGCAGAGAAGGGCACGACCTCGCCGTCGAACGCCTTCGCGGGCCACAGGTCGTCGGGCTGCTGCGGCGACAGGTCGAGGATCGGGATCCGGCCGAGGACCGGCTTCCACTCGTCCTTCTTCCGGGTCGACCTGCGCGCGCCGGTGCTGCGGGTCCGCGTCGACGCGGGGCGGGCGCTGTCCGCTGCCTGGGTGTCAGCCACGCGCACACCCTACGAGACCCCCTTGGAAGCCGCATGGGGAATGCGGCGTCGGCACCCTGCTGCCCGGCGCCCCGTAAACGCTTGCATCGCGGCCGCGCCGACCCCGTATCGTGACGAACCAGCCGAGTCCGAGGAGTCCTGCTCGCCGTGAAAGCAATCCGTCGCTTCACCGTCCGCACCGTGCTGCCGGCATCCCTGTCGGCGCTCGACGAGCTGGCCGCGAACCTCCGCTGGTCCTGGCACGAGCCGACCAGGCGGCTGTTCGAGGAGATCGACCCCGAGATCTGGCACGGGATCGCGGGCGACCCCGTCGCGCTGCTCGGCGCGGTCAGCCCGGCGAGGATCGAGGCGCTCGCGGCCGACGCCGAGTTCGTGGCCCGCGCCGACGCGCTCCGCGACGAGCTCGCCACGTACCGCAGCGAGCCGCGCTGGTACCAGACGCTGAGCGGCGCGCCTGCGCACATCGCCTACTTCTCGCCGGAGTTCGGCATCGCGGCGGCGCTGCCGCAGTACTCGGGCGGCCTCGGCATCCTCGCGGGCGACCACCTGAAGAGCGCGTCCGACCTCGGGCTGCCGCTGACCGGCATCGGCCTCTTCTACCGCGCGGGCTACTTCAAGCAGTCGATCTCCGCCGACGGGTGGCAGCAGGAGGCCTACCCCGTCCTCGACCCCGACGGGCTGCCGCTCACGCTGACCCGCCACGCCGACGGCGCCCCGGCCCTCGTGTCGCTCGCGCTCCCCGAGGGGCGCACGCTGCACGCGCGGATCTGGCAGGTGGCCGTCGGTCGCGTCACGCTGCTGCTGCTCGACACGGACATCCCGGAGAACGAGGACGCGCTCCGCGACGTCACCGACCGGCTGTACGGCGGCGGGGGCGAGCACCGACTGCTGCAGGAGCTGCTCCTCGGCGTCGGCGGCGTCCGGGCGCTGCGGATCTGGACCGAGCTCACCGGAGCCCCGGAGGCGCAGGTGTTCCACACCAACGAGGGGCACGCCGGCTTCCAGGGGCTGGAGCGCATCTCCACGCTCATCCACGACGGCCTCACGTTCTCGGAAGCCCTCCAGGTGGTCCGCGCGGGCACCGTCTTCACGACCCACACCCCGGTGCCCGCCGGGATCGACCGGTTCGACCGCGGCCTCGTGCAGCAGTACTTCTCCGGCGACCTCCTGCCGGGCGTCGACGTCTGGGAGGTGCTCGCCCTCGGCAGCGAGAACTACCCGGGCGGCTCCGGCGACGTGTTCAACATGGCGGTCATGGGCCTCCGGCTCGGTCAGCACGCGAACGGCGTCTCGCAGCTGCACGGCGAGGTGAGCCGAGGCATGTTCAGCGGGCTGTGGCCCGGGTTCGACGCGTCGGACGTGCCGATCACCTCGGTGACGAACGGCGTGCACGCGCCCACGTGGACCGACCCGCTCCTGCTCGAGCTGGCGCAGGAGAAGCTCGGCACCGCGGACACGACCGCCGCCGACTGGGCCGGACCCGGCGTGACCGACGCGGAGCTGTGGGCCGTCCGCAACCGGATGCGGGCGAACCTCGTCGCCGACGCGCGCCGCCGCGTCACGGCCGCCTGGCACGACGAGAACCCCGGCGCCTCCGCACCCGCGTGGTTCGACGACCTCCTCGACCCCGACGTCCTCACGATCGGGTTCGCCCGGCGGGTGCCGACCTACAAGCGCCTCACGCTGATGCTCGAGGACGAGGCGCGGCTCATCGCGCTCCTGACCCACAAGAAGCGGCCGATCCAGATCGTGATCGCGGGCAAGTCGCATCCCGCGGACGAGGAGGGCAAGCGCCTCATCCAGAAGCTCGTCCGGTTCACCCAGGACCCGGAGCTGCGGCGCCGCATCGTCTTCCTGCCCAACTACGACATCGCGATGGCGCAGGTGCTGTACCCGGGGACCGACGTGTGGCTCAACAACCCGCTCCGGCCGCTCGAGGCCTGCGGCACCTCCGGGATGAAGGCCGCCCTGAACGGCGTGCTGAACCTGTCCATCCTCGACGGCTGGTGGAACGAGTACTACGACGGCGAGGACGGCTGGGCGATCCCGTCCGCGGACTCGGCCGGCGACGCCGCGGAGCGCGACAAGCTCGAGGCGGAGAGCCTGTACGACCTGATCGAGAACCAGATCGCGCCGCGGTTCTACCGCCGCGACAGCGCAGGCGTGCCGACGCGGTGGATGGCGAACGTGCGCCACACCCTCGCGACGCTGTCGCCCGAGCTGTCGGCCGACCGCATGGTCCGCGAGTACGTGCAGCGGCTGTACATCCCCGCCGCGAACGCCGCCGAGGCGATCAGCGCGGGGGATTACGCCGGTGGCCGCGAGCTCGCGGCCTGGAAGGCCGTGGTCTCCTCCGCGTGGGGCGACGTCTCGGTCGTGCACGTCGAGTCCGGCGGACTCGCGCCGGTGCCGCAGGTGGGGGACCGGCTGCACGTGCGCGCGCAGGTGCAGCTCGGTTCGCTGCGGCCGGAGGACGTGGCGGTGGAGGTCGTCTACGGCACCTCCCGCGAAGGGGACGACCTCGTGAACACGGCGACCGTCGAGCTGACGCCGCTCGAGGAGGACACCGCCGCCACGACCGGCGCGATCCCCATCGACGGGTCGCGGACGTTCGCCGGCACCGTCACCCTCGGACGTCCCGGCTCGTTCGGCTACAACGTGCGCGTGGTGCCGAAGAACGCGTACCTCGTGGATCCCGCGGAGATGGGCCTCGTCGCCGTCGCCCACTGACGCGCCTCCGGAGCGCACCGGCAGGAGGAGCCGAGTCCGTCAGCAGGACCGAGGAGCGACAGCAGGACGGAACGGTCCCCTGTGTCCTGCTGTCGGCGCTCGGTCCTGCTAGGCCCACGCGCCCGGTTCCGGCGCGACGCGAAGCGGCGTGACGGCTGTGCGGGTGGGGAGCGTGCTCGAGGAGCGGGCCAGGAGCAGGGTCAGGAGCCGGCGTACAGGAGGAGGGTCGGCCCGTCGATCTCGATGTGCTCGCCCGGCGCCGAGTGCAGCCCCGAGGCGGTGTCGTCGGCGCTCGTCCAGAGCAGCTCGTAGTCGGTGACGCCCGCGTGCTCGGCGAGCGCCACCCGCATCCGCGTCTCGTCCCCGTGCACCACGAGCAGGGTCGTGTCGCCGTCCGCCTCCGCGAGGTACTGCAGGGTCCGGTTCTCCGGGTTCGTCCACGCGGCCTCGTCCATCGTGCCGCCGTCCGCGTTGTACCAGTGCATGGCGTTCGCGCTCGTGTCGCCCGCGTGCGTCGCCGGGCGCAGCGCCGGGTGCTCGCGCCGGATGCGGATGAGGCGCCGCACCACGTCCTGCAGCTGCTCCTGCCACTCCTGCAGATTCCAGGCCACCCAGTTCACGGCGGCGTCCTGGCAGTAGGCGTTGTTGTTCCCGCGCTGCGTCCGGCCGAGCTCGTCGCCCGCGAGCAGCATCGGCACCCCGGCGGACAGGAGGAGGGTCCCGAGCAGGTTCCGCATCGCGCGGCGCCGGTCCGCGAGCACCCGCTCGGAGCGGGTCGCCCCCTCGACGCCGAAGTTGAACGAGCGGTTGTTGTCGGTGCCGTCGCGGTTCGACTCCCCGTTGCCGAGGTTGTGCTTCGCGTTGTACGAGGTGAGGTCGGCCAGGGTGAAGCCGTCGTGCGCGGTGATGAAGTTCACGCTCGCGAGCGGACCGCGCGCCGGGGAGAAGTGCCAGGAGGAGCCGGCCAGCCCGTTCGCGAGGGCGCCGATCCCCGTGCGGGCGAGGCCCCCGTGCCGCGTCACCACCGTGTCCGTGAGCCAGAAGTCGCGCACCGTGTCGCGGTAGCGGTCGTTCCACTCCGACCAGCCGGCGGGGAAGCCGCCGGTCTGCCAGCCCCCGAGCCCGACGTCCCAGGGCTCCGCGATCAGCTTGATCCCGTCGAGCCTCGGGTCGGCCAGCAGCTCCTGCAGCAGCGGCGCATCCGGTGTGAAGACGACCTGGTGGTCGCGCCCGAGCGTGACCGCCAGGTCGAACCGGAAGCCGTCGATCCGCACCTCCTCCGCCCAGTAGCGGACCGAGTCGTGGATCATCCTGCGCACCTGCTCCTGCGAGCAGTCGAGGCTGTTCCCGCAGCCCGTGGTGTCGATGTACCGTCCGTCGTCCTGCCGGTAGTAGGTGCTGTTGTCGAGGCCGCGGAAGCTCTGCACCGGCCCGGACGGCCCCTCCTCCGCGGTGTGGTTGTAGACGACGTCGAGCCACACCTCGAGCCCTGCGGCGTGCAGGTGCTTGACCATCCCCTTGAACTCGTCGAGCACCGCCTGCGGGCCGGCGGACTGCGCGGCGAGGGAGGCGTACTGGGCGTGCGGGGCGAAGAAGCCCACGGTGTTGTAGCCCCAGTAGTTGGCGAGCCCCTGCTTCATGAGGCGCTGCTCGCTCGCGAACTGGTGCACGGGCAGCAGCTCGATCGCGGTGACGCCGAGGTCCTTGAGGTACGCGATCGTCGACTCGTGCGCGAGGCCGGCGTAGGTGCCGCGCAGCGCCCTCGGCACCGACCGCAGCTGCCGGGTGAGGCCCTTCACGTGAGCCTCGTAGACCACGCTCTCCGCGAGCGGGGTGCTCGGCCGCCGCACGTCGCCCCAGTCGAACCGGTCCTCCACCACGACGCTGCGCCAGGATTCCTGGTCGATCCGGACGATCCCTCGCGCGTACGGGTCGAGGAGCGAGCGGGAGCGGTCGAAGGCGTGCCGCGGACCCTCGGGTCCGGCGGCCTTGATCGCGTAGCGGCGACCGGGCGTGAGCAGCGAGGAGCCGCCGCTCCAGATCCCGTCGGCGTCCCGCGTCATGTGGACGGTCCGCTCCACCCAGGAGGGGTCGCGCTCGCTGAGGAGGCAGAGGTCCATCGCCGTCGCGGTCTCGCTCGCGACCCGGAGGGTGCCGCCGTCGGCGCCCGCGCGCACCCCGAGATCGCGGTAGCGGTCGCTCGCGAGGGGATCGGCCTGCACGCGCCTACCCTAATGACGCCATGCCCGCCTACCTCGACCACGCCGCGGGCACGACGCTGCGGCCCGCGGCGGCGGCGGCGCTCGCCGAGGCGCTCGGCACGGTCGGCAACCCGTCGTCGGTGCACCGGCACGGGCAGGCGGCCCGCGCCCTGCTCGAGGAGGCGCGGGAACGGCTGGCCGCGGCCGTCGGGTGCGAGCCGGTCGAGGTGGTCTTCACCTCCGGCGGTACGGAGGCGGTGAACCTCGCGGTGATCGGCACCTGGCGGTCGCGCGGGGGAGCGGTGCTCCTCCCCGGGGGCGAGCACGCGGCGACCGTCGAGGCGGCGGAGGCGGTGGGACGGGAGGGCGCCAGGATCGTCGACCTGCCCGTGGACGCCGACGCCCGCCTCGCGCCCTCCGTGCTGGCGGCGGCCCTCGAGGCGGAGCCGGACGCGGCGCTCGTCACCGTGCTCGCGGCGAACAACGAGGTCGGGACCCGCAACGACGTGCCCGCGCTCGCCGCGCTCGCCCGCGGCGCCGGCGTCCCGCTCCACGTCGACGCGATCGCGGCGTTCGGCGCCGTCCCGACCGCGTTCGACGGCGTGGAGACGATGAGCGTCTCCTCCGTGAAGCTCGGCGGCCCCGCCGGGGTGGGCGCGCTGCTCGTGCGCCGGACGGCGCCGATCACCGCCCTGCTCCACGGCGGCGGTCAGGAACGGGGCCTGCGATCCGGCACCCCCTCCGCCGCCCTCGCGCTCGCCTTCGCCGTGGCGGCGGAGGAGGCCGTCGCCGACCTCGAGGCGGAGGAGCGGCGGATCGCCGGGCTGCGCGACCGCGCCCTGGCGGGCCTCCGTGCCGCGCTGCCCGGCGCGACGCTCCGCGGCGCGGAGCCGGGGCCGAGGCGCCTCCCCGGCAACCTGCACGTGACCGTCGCCGGAGCGGACGGCGAGTCGCTCCTGTTCCTGCTCGACGCCGCCGGGGTGTCGGTCAGCACGGGGTCCGCGTGCCTCGCGGGCGTGACCCGGCTCTCGCCGGTGCTGCTCGCCATGGGGCTGACGGAGGACGAGGCGCGCGGTGCGCTCCGCATCAGCTTCGGGCACTCGTCGACGGAGGCGGACGTGGACGCGCTCCTCGCCGCCCTCCCCGCGCTGGCACCCGCGCTCGCCCGCCCCTGACTCTTCACGGATCAGGGCCGCCGCCCTCATCCGTGAAAGGAGGCGCTTAGCCTGGTGCGCATGAAGGTGCTGGCGGCGATGAGCGGCGGCGTCGACTCCGCGGTCGCCGCGGCGAGGGCCGTGGACGCCGGGCACGACGTCACGGGCGTGCACCTCGCGCTGAACCGCAACGCCGGGACGCTGCGGACCGGGGCACGGGGCTGCTGCACCATCGAGGACGCGATGGACGCGCGCCGCGTCGCCGACCGCATCGGCATCCCCTTCTACGTCTGGGACTTCAGCGCCCGCTTCGCGGAGGAGGTGGTGGACGACTTCGTCGCGGAGTACGCCGCCGGCCGTACTCCGAACCCGTGCCTCCGGTGCAACGAGCGCATCAAGTTCGCGGCGCTCCTCGACCGCGCGGTCGCGCTCGGGTTCGACGCGGTCTGCACCGGCCACTACGCCGTCGTCACCACCGACGCCGACGGGCGCCGCGAGCTCCACCGCGCCTCCGACGAGGCGAAGGACCAGTCCTACGTGCTCGGGGTGCTGACCGCCGACCAGCTCGCGCACGCGATGTTCCCGCTCGGCGCGACGCCGTCGAAGGCCGTCGTGCGGGCGGAGGCGGCGGAGCGCGGCTTCCGGGTGGCGGCGAAGCCCGACAGCCATGACATCTGCTTCATCCCCGACGGCGACACGCGCGGCTGGCTCGCGGACCGCCTCGGCAGCGAGACCGGCCCGGTCGTCGACCGGGAGGGCACGGAGCTCGGCAGCCACGAGGGCGCGCTCGCCTACACCGTCGGGCAGCGCAGGGGGCTCTCGCTCACCCGGCCGGCGCCGGACGGCAGGCCGCGGTTCGTGCTCGAGGTCCGCCCCGCCACGAACACGGTCGTGGTCGGGCCGAAGGAGGCGCTGGCCGTCGGCGCGCTCGCCGGTGCCCGGATGTCCTGGGCCGGGCCGCCGCCGTCGGGCCGGGAGTTCCGCTGCGACGTGCAGGTGCGCGCGCACGCCGAACCGGTCGCGGCGACCGCGGCGTTCGAGGCGGACGAGCTCGTCGTGCGCCCGGACCGGCCGATCCTGGGGCTCGCTCCCGGCCAGAGCGCCGTGCTCTACGACGGCACCAGGGTGCTCGGGCAGGTCACGGTGGATCGCACCGTTTCGGCAGCGCCCGCCTGATCGGAGGCCGCTTTCCTCGTTCGGTGCGCTGTCGGTGGCCGCCCCTATGCTCGCCGCATGAGCGAGACGGTGACCGCAGCATCCGCCGGGGATGCGAAGGAGGTGGCGGACCTCACCGCCCGCATCAACGAGCTGCGGCACCAGTACTACGAGGGCGACCAGTCGACCGCCTCCGACGAGGAGTACGACGCGCTCGTCCACCGCCTGCAGGCGCTCGAGCAGGCGCATCCCGAGCTGCTGCGGCCGGACAGCCCCACGCAGACCGTCGGCGGCGCGCCGGAGACGACGCTGTTCGCACCGGTCGTGCACAAGGAGCCGATGCTCTCGCTCGACAACGTGTTCAGCCGGGGCGAGCTCGACGAGTGGGCCGACCGCGTGCACCGCGACGCCGCGAAGCGGCTTCCGGAGGCCCCGGTCCGCTGGCTCTCGGAGCTGAAGATCGACGGCCTGGCGATCAACCTCCGCTACGAGCGCGGTGTGCTCACCTCCGCCGCGACCCGCGGCGACGGGATCACGGGGGAGGACGTGACCCCGAACGTCCGCACCATGGGCACCATCCCCCTGCGGCTGCAGGGCGGTCCGCACCCGGACCTCGTGGAGGTCCGCGGGGAGATCTTCTTCCCGGTCGAGCACTTCGACGCGCTGAACGCCCGCCAGGCCGAGGCCGGCGAGCGGCTCTTCGCGAACCCGCGCAACGCGGCCTCCGGCTCGCTGCGGCAGAAGGCGGAGGGCAAGTCGCCGGAGAAGCTGGCGCTCATGGAGGCACGGATCCGCGGGCTGCGGATGCTCGTGCACGGCATCGGGGCGTGGCCGGTCGAGCAGATCGAGCGGGAGACGCTCGACGGCGGGACGACGGGCGGAAGGCGCTGTACGAGCCAGAGCCAGGTGTACGACCTGCTCGCCGAGTGGGGGCTGCCGACCTCCACGCACTACCGGGTGTTCGAGACGATCGACGAGGTCTGGGGGTTCATCGAGCGGTACCGCGCCGAGCGCGCCTCGGTCGAGCACCAGATCGACGGCATCGTGATCAAGGTCGACGACCTCGACCTGCACGTCGCCCTCGGCGCGACGAGCCACTCGCCGCGCTGGGCGACCGCGTTCAAGTACCCGCCCGAGGAGGTGCACACGAAGCTGCTCGACATCGTCGTCTCCATCGGCCGCACCGGGCGCGCCACCCCGTTCGCGGTGATGGAGAAGGCGCTCGTCGCCGGCTCCGAGGTGCGGCAGGCGACGCTGCACAACCAGGACGTCGTGAAGGAGAAGGGCGTCCTGATCGGCGACACCGTCGTGCTGCGGAAGGCGGGCGACGTCATCCCGGAGGTGCTCGGCCCCGTCGTCGAGCTGCGCGACGGCTCCGAGCGCGCCTTCGTGATGCCCGAGCGGTGCCCCGAGTGCGGCACGCCGCTGAAGCCGGCGAAGGAGGGGGACGTCGACCTCCGCTGCCCGAACGCCCGCAGCTGCCCCGCGCAGGTCCGCGGCCGGGTCGAGCACATCGGGTCGCGTGGCGCGCTCGACATCGAGGCGCTCGGCGAGGTCACCGCGGCGGCGCTCACGCAGCCGTCGTTCCCGGAGACGCCGCCGCTCGTCGACGAGGCCGGCCTGTTCGACCTCACGATGGACGACCTGCTGCCGATCCGCGTCGTGCCCCGCGACCCGGAGACCGGGATGCCGCGGCTGAACGAGGACGGCACCGAGAAGCGGCTCGCGCCCTTCCAGCGGAACCCGAACGCGGACGAGAAGCGGGCGGCCCGCGAGGCCGGCGAGCCGCTCGCCGCGGACGCGCGGTTCCCGTCCAAGCAGGCGATCGACCTGCTCGCCAACCTCGAGCTCGCGAAGACGCGCGACCTCTGGCGGTACCTCGTCGCGCTGTCGATCCGCCACGTGGGACCGGTCGCCGCCAGGGCGCTCGCCGCGCACTTCGGGTCCGTCGCCGCGATCCGTTCGGCGTCACGGGACGAGCTCGCGGCGGTCGACGGGGTCGGCCCGATCATCGCGGATGCGCTGATCGACTGGTTCGGCGTCGACTGGCACGCGGCGATCGTCGACCGCTGGGCCGCCTCCGGTGTCCGGCTCGAGATCCCCGGGCACCCGGGCCCGCAGGCCGTCCCGGAGACCCCGGCCGGCCCGCTGGCCGGGCTCTCGGTCGTCGTCACCGGCACCGTCGAGGGCTTCACCCGGGAGGGCGCCGAGGAGGCGATCATCGCGGCCGGGGGCAAGGCCGCGTCGAGCGTCTCGAAGAAGACGGCGTTCGTCGTCGTCGGCGCGAACCCGGGCGCGAGCAAGCTGACGAAGGCGGAGTCCCTCGGTACCCCGCAGCTCGACGCGGACGGCTTCCGCCGCCTCCTGGCGGGCGGCCCCGCCGCCGTCACCGAGTAGCCCCGATCCGCTCGCTCCGGGGGCCCTCCGCGGCTGAAGGGGCCCGGCGCACCGCCCCCGGAGCCGCGGGAGGCCCCCGCAGCGGGCCGATCCGGCGCCCGGGCGCCCGAATAGGATGGAATCCATGCCCGAAGCGCCTGCAGCGATCACCGTCGCCGACGTCCAGCACCTCGCGGGCCTCGCCCGCATCGCCCTCGAGCCGGGCGAGATCGAGCATCTCGCCGGCGAGCTGAACCAGATCGTCGACTCGGTGCGGAAGGTGCAGGAGGTGGCGACGCCCGACGTCCCCGCGACGAGCCACCCGATCCCGCTCGTCAACGTGCTGCGCGCCGACGAGGTGGGCGCCGTGCTCACGCAGGAGCAGGTGCTGTCCGGCGCACCCGACCAGGCGGACGGGCGCTTCCGCGTCCCCGCGATCCTCGGCGAGGAGCAGTAGTGAGCGACCTGATCCACTGGAGCGCGGCCGAGCTGGCCGGGCACCTCGACTCCGGCGACGTGTCGAGCGTCGAGGCGACGCGAGCGCATCTCGATCGCATCGCGGAGGTCGAGCCGGACGTCCACGCGTTCCTCCACGTGGCGGGGGAGGCGGCGCTGACCCGCGCGGCGGAGATCGACCGCCTCCGGGCCGAGGGCCGTGCGCCGAGCCCGCTCGCGGGTGTGCCCGTCGCGATCAAGGACGTGCTCTGCACGAGCGACATGCCCTCGACGGCCGGGTCGCGGATCCTCGAGGGCTGGGTGCCGCCGTACGACGCGACGCCCGTCGCGCGACTCCGCGCGGCCGGCCTCGTGCCGCTCGGCAAGACGAACATGGACGAGTTCGCGATGGGCTCCTCCACCGAGTACTCCGCGTACGGTCCGACCCGCAACCCGTGGGACCTCGGGCGGATCCCGGGCGGCTCAGGAGGCGGTTCGGCCGCCGCGGTCGCCGCGTTCGAGGCGCCCGTCGCCCTCGGCTCCGACACCGGCGGCTCGATCCGGCAGCCGGCGGCGGTCACCGGTTCCGTCGGTGTGAAGCCGACCTACGGCGGCGTGAGCCGGTACGGCGCAATCGCGCTCGCATCGAGCCTCGACCAGGTCGGTCCGGTCAGCCGGTCCGTCCTCGACGCGGCGCTGATCCACGACGTGATCGGCGGCCACGACCCGAGCGACGCGACGAGCCTCACCGACGTGTGGCCGTCCATGGCGGAGGCGGCGCGGGACGGGGCCCGGTCCGGTTCGCTCCGGGGCGTGCGCGTCGGGGTCGTCACGGAGCTGAACGGCGCCGGGTTCCAGGCGGGCGTGCGGCAGCGGTTCGCGGAGGCGCTGGAGACGATGGCGGCCGCGGGCGCCGAGATCGTCGAGGTGGCCGCGCCGCACTTCGAGTACGCGATCAGCGCGTACTACCTGATCCTGCCCGCCGAGGCGTCGAGCAACCTCGCGAAGTACGACGCGGTGCGCTTCGGTCTCCGCGTCGACCCCGGCGCCTCCACCACCGAGCAGGTGATGGCGCTCAGCCGGGAGGCCGGGTTCGGTCCCGAGGTGAAGCGGCGCATCATCCTGGGCACCTACGCCCTGTCCGCCGGGTACTACGACGCCTACTACGGCAGCGCGCAGCAGGTCCGCACGCTCGTCCAGCGCGACTTCACGGCCGCGTTCGAGCAGGCCGACGTGCTCGTGTCGCCGTCCTCGCCGACCACCGCGTTCCGGTTCGGCGAGAAGGTCGACGACCCGCTGGCGATGTACCTGAACGACGTGACGACGATCCCCGCGAACCTCGCGGGCGTGCCCGGCATGAGCCTCCCGGTCGGGCTGGCACCGGAGGACGGGCTGCCGGTCGGTCTCCAGCTCATGGCGCCCGCGCGCGAGGACGCGCGCCTCTACCGCGTCGGCGCGACGCTCGAGGCGCTGCTCGAGTCGGACTGGGGCGCGCCGCTCCTGTCCAGGGCGCCGAGTCTCGGGAGGCCGGTGCCGGTGCCCGGCTTCGGCACCGAGCCGGACGGAGGGACCCGCTGATGGCCAGGACCGGGACGAACACCGCCGCGACCGACGTGCTCATGGACTACGACGAGGCGATCGAGCGCTTCGAGCCGGTGCTCGGCTTCGAGGTGCACGTCGAGCTCTCGACCGCGACGAAGATGTTCTCCGCCGCGCCGAACCCGGCCGCGAAGGGCACCCAACCCTCCGTGCCGAACACCATGGTCGCGCCCGTCGACATGGGGCTGCCCGGCGCGCTGCCGCTCGTGAACGCGGAGGCGGTGCGGTACTCGATCTCGCTCGGCCTGGCACTGGGCTGCTCGATCGCGCCGACGAGCCGGTTCGCGCGGAAGAACTACTTCTACCCGGACCTCGGGAAGAACTACCAGATCAGCCAGTACGACGAGCCGATCGCGTTCGAGGGCTCCGTGGACGTCGAGCTCGAGGACGGCACCGTGTGGACGGTGCCGATCGAGCGCGCGCACATGGAGGAGGACGCCGGCAAGCTGACGCACGTCGGCACCACCGGGCGCATCCAGGGCGCCGACCACTCGCTGGTCGACTACAACCGCGCCGGCGTGCCGCTCGTCGAGATCGGCACCAAGCCGATCTTCGGCGCGGAGGGCAGGGCCCCCGAGATCGCGAAGGCGTACGTCGCGACGATCCGGGACATCGTCCGCTCCCTCGGGATCTCCGAGGCGCGGATGGAGCGCGGCAACCTGCGCTGCGACGCGAACGTCTCCCTCCGGCCTCGCGGTCAGGAGCGGCTGGGCACCCGCACCGAGACGAAGAACGTGAACAGCCTCCGCTCGGTCGAGCGGGCCGTCCGCTACGAGATCCAGCGGCAGGCCGCGATCCTCGCCGCGGGTGGCTCGATCGTGCAGGAGACGCGGCACTGGCACGAGGACACCGGCACGACGAGCGCCGGGCGTCCCAAGTCGGACGCGGACGACTACCGGTACTTCCCGGAGCCGGACCTGCTGCCGGTGCAGCCGTCGCCGGAGCTGATCGAGGAGCTCCGGGCCGCGCTGCCGGAGTCGCCGGTCGCGTTCCGGAAGCGCCTCCAGGCCGACTACGGGTTCACCGACGGGGAGTTCCGCGACATCGTCAACGCGGGCGTGCTCGCCGAGCTCGAGGAGACCGTCTCGAAGGGCGCGGCGCCCGCGCAGGCGCGGAAGTGGTGGCTGGGCGAGATCCTCAGGATCGCCAACGCCCGCGGCGTGGAGGCCGGGACGCTCGTCTCGCCGCTGCACGTCTCCGAGCTCATCGCCCTGACCGAGAGCGGCGACCTCACCGACCGGCTCGCGCGGCAGGTGCTCGAGCACGTCATCGCGGGGGAGGGGAGCCCGGAGGAGGTGGTCCGCGCCCGTGGGCTGCAGGTCGTCTCCGACGACTCGGCGCTCATCGCCGCGATCGACGAGGCGCTGGCTCAGCAGCCGGACGTGCTGCAGAAGATCAAGGACGGCAAGGTGCAGGCCGCAGGCGCCGTGATCGGTGCGGTGATGAAGGCGATGCGCGGGCAGGCCGACGCGGCGCGCGTCCGCGAGCTCGTCCTGGAGCGCGCCCAGGCCTGACGCACCTCCTCGTGCGGCGCTGGGAGACATCCGCCCTCCGGCGCCGCGGCGCGCATGTCGCTCAGCGGGGCACGAGCGGCGGGCACGTGCTCGGAGCGCTCGTGGGTCAGGCGCCCGGGGTGCGGTACTTCTCGAAGAACTGCACGACGGTCGCCGGCTCGTAGTTCGACGGGTCGCCGTGGTCGCCGGTCGTGTGGAAGTACGTCACCTGCGCCCCGGCCCGCTTCGCCTCGGCGACGCACACGGCCGCGTTCGTGGCGGCGTGCACGATCGTGTCGGCGGGGGAGGCCCAGACGATCATCGGCTTGTTCCCGACCTGCACCGGCGAGATCGCGGCGCGGCTGCGCCCGGGCCAGGACGCCCAGATCGAGGCCTGGAACCGCGCCTCGTGCATGGTGCGGATGTCGCACACCGGGAACCACGCGGTGATCGCCCGGACGTCCGAGAGCGTCCGGCCGAGCTCCATCGTCGGCAGGCCGCCCATCGACTCGCCCATCAGGAAGACGTCGTGCAGGCGGTACCTGGCCTGCGTGCGCGCGATGAGCGTGCGGTAGTCGGCGACGCTCGCCGGGTCGCCCCAGGACTCGCCGTCCGCGTTCGCCGCCAGCAGCGTGAATCCGGCCTCGCTGAGCGCGTGCTCCACGGTGGCCTCCGGGTGCCGGCTCAGCAGCGACCACCGCGTCTGGCCCCAGCCGTGCAGGAACACGACCAGGCCGCCGTTCGAGGTCTTCGGCACCACCACCAGCGACGAGGTCGCCGGGTCGTCCACGACGCGACCGCCCGCATCCCGGGGCGCCGCCGGGGCGACGGCGGCCACCGCGCGACGGGTGGGGGGCGGCGTCAGGGCGGAGGAGGCGGTGCAGCCGGCCAGACCGAACGGCAGGAGCAGCGCCACCAGCAGCGCCGCCGCGACGGCCGGGGCGGAGCGTCTGGGGCGGCTGGGCACCGGTTCATTCTGCGGTGGCCGGACAGGGGGACCGGTCCACGCGACGGCGGGTGGGCCATCCGTACCGAATCGTGATCGAGTCCCCCCGGAACGGGGCTCATGTCACAGGGACGTCGGTCGGGAGGCGCCGCGTATGGTCGACGACAGGCGCCGCGGGGAACGTTCTGCTCTTCACTCCACGTCCGCGGCGACCACGAGCGGCCGGTTCGACACGGTCGCCGTGCCGCGGGATGCGCGGTCGCGAGCGCTCGTCGCCGTGCCGCGCATCCCGCCGAATCCTCCGCTCATCAGCGGTTCGAGGCGCAGGCCGGTCCGGGATGATGGACCCGTGCAGCGCCAGCCCGACCTCGACCTGATCGCGGGCCTCCGCGCCGACCTCGACGACGCCAGGTACACGGTCGACGGACTCGAGGCCGCGTGGGGACCGGTCGCCGCCGAGGCGCTCGGCCGCGACGACCCCGAGCCCGCGCTCGCCGAGCTCGAGCTGCGGCCGTGGTCGCCGTCGGGGACGCTGGGTGCGCTGCTCGTGCTCGGGGCGCCCCGGTCCGTTCCGGAGGTGGACCGCGCGCTGCCGCGCACCGGCGCGCGCGGCGCGGCCCGGCTCGGCCTCGTCTCGATCGAGGACGGGATCGTGCACGCCACGGTCGACCTGCGCCCCTACGCGCTCGCGGACGAGTCCGGCGTCGCGTCGTGGTGGATCGCCTCCGACCCGGGGGAGATCGCGCTCGGCGGCGAGCTGCCGGAGGATCACGTGCTCGGCGCGGGTGCGGCGTCGACGACGCTCGCCCAGATCCTCGTGCCGACCGGCACGGGTCGCGTGCTCGACCTGGGAACCGGCAGCGGCGTGCAGGGGCTGATCGCGGCCCGGTCGGCGGGCGCCGTCGTCGCGACCGACCTCTCGGAGCGCGCACTCGACTTCGCGGGGTTCAACGCGGCCCTGAACGGCGTGGCGCTCGACCTGCGACCCGGGTCGCTCTACGACCCCGTCGCGGGGGAGCGCTTCTCCCGCATCATCACCCACCCGCCGTTCGTGAAAACCCCGCGCGGTGCCGCCGAGGTGCCCGGGTACACCTACCGGGACGGCGGGTTCGCGGGCGACGGCCTGGTCGAGGCGGTCGTCCGCGGCGCCGCAGCGCACCTCGCCGAAGGCGGCATCGCGCAGCTGCTCGGCAACTGGGAGGTGCACGGCGACCCGGCGGCGGCCCGCGAGCGCGTGCTCGACTGGGCGGGCCCGCTCGACGTGTGGATCGTCGAGCGCGACCTGCTCGATCCGGCGCAGTACGCCGAGACCTGGGTGCGCGACGGGGGCGCGCAGCCCGGCACCGCGCGGTTCCGGTCCCTCGTCCGCGCCTGGCTCGACGACTTCGCCGCCCGCGGGGTCACCGCGATCGGTGCCGGCTACATCACCCTCCGGGCGCCGCGGCACGGCCGGACCCTCCGGCGCTTCGAGCACCTCGACGGCGCCGTCGGCAGCGGGATCGGGTCGGCGATCGAGGCCGCGATCGCCGCCCACGACCTGCAGAGGGTGCTGCCGGACGAGGCGCTCGCCGACACGGTGCTCGAGGTCGCCCCGGACGTCACGGAGCACCGCCACTACTGGCCGGGGGATGCGGACCCGACCGTGATCGAGCTCCGGCAGGGCACGGGTTTCGCGCGGGTCCGGCGCGTCGACACGGTCGCCGCGGCGGTCGTGGGCGCGTGCGACGGCGAGCTCGCGATCGGGTCCATCGTCGATGCCGTCGCGCGGATCCTCGACGCCGATCCGGCGGACACGCGCACGGCGGTCCTCCCGATCCTCCGGGAGCTGTGGTTCGAGGGCTTCCTCACCCTCCGCTGAGCCCTGCCGGGGTCAGCCGGCGAGGACCGTCTGGGTGAACGACTCGAGCCGCTCCTGCAGGCCGACGATGCGGCGCTGCACGATCTCCTCCGGCGGCAGCTGCATCGGCGCCGCGGGCGGCGCGATCCGGATGATGGCCGAGCAGCCGAGGTCGGCGCAGATGTAGGTGCCGACCGTGTCGCCCTTGCGGCCCGCCTCGCCGATCCTCGGCGCGGCGAACAGGGTGACCTGGGCGCCGGGCTGCGGCATGTGGCACAGCGAGCACATCGCGCTGATCCCGCTGCGGATCCGCCGCTCGGCGGCGCGCAGGACGAGCGACACCGGGCGGTCGCCCTGCCACATCGTCAGGTAGGCCCGGTGGGGCGCCTTCGCGTCGTGCCAGCCGAGGTACTCGCGTTCGTCCCACAGCACCTCGTGGAGGCCGGGCATCGGAACCCGCTCCGCGTCACCCTTGGACGTGTTGACGAACGATCCGCGGATCTGTGCCTCGGTGAGCTGCTGCATCCCGACCAGGGTAGGACTCAGCGCGGGAGGGGGCGCGTGTAGTCCGGGTGCTCGGCGAGGAAGTTGCGCACCATCGGGCACTGCCCGATCGGCCGGATGCCGGCGGCTCGGGTGTCGTCGAGGCCCGCGCGCACCATCTGCGTGCCGTACCCCTGGCGCTGGTGCTCGGGGACGATCTCGCTGTGCGTGAAGACGCGGCCCTCCTCCGTGTCCCGATACACCAGCTCGCCGACCACCACGTCGTCCAGAAGAGCGACGTAGCGGGAGCCGTCGGCCTCGTGCCGGGTCGCGATGTCCGCCATGGGGTCATCCTGCACGGCGCGGACCGTGCTCGGCAAACAGGGGCGTCGGGGTTGCACGCGGCAGGATCGGTCGGCATGAGCGATCCGGACGTCGTCGTGGTCGGGTCGGGGCCGAACGGGCTCGCGGCCGCGGTGACCGCGGCGCGGGCCGGGCTCGGCGTGCTGGTGGTGGAGGCGGCTGACCGCCCCGGCGGCGCGGCGCGGACGGAGGAGGTCACGCTCCCGGGGTTCCGGCACGACCTCGGGGCGGCGGTGCATCCGATGGCGCTCGCCTCCCCGTTCCTCCGGGCGTTCGCCCTCGCGGACCGGGTGCCGTTCCTGACGCCGGAGGTGTCGTACGCCCATCCCTTCGAGGACGGCACGGCCGCGGTCGCCTGGCGGGATCTGCGGCGCACGGCCGCCGACCTCGGCCCGGACGGTCCCGCGTACGAGCGGCTGCTGCGCCCGCTCGTGACCCGGGCCGCCGCGGTCGCCGCGTTCACCCTGTCGCCGGTGCTGCGGGTGCCGGAGGATCTGCCGACCGCGATCCGGTTCGGCCTCGCCGCGCTGGACCAGGGCGGCCCCGGCTGGGACCGGCGGTGGCGCACGCGGGAGGGCGCGGCGCTGCTGACCGGGGTCATGGCGCACACGGTGCGGCCGATGCCGTCGCTCGCCTCGGCGGCGGCGGGGCTCGCGCTCGCGGTGCAGGCGCATGCCGTCGGCTGGCCGATCCCGGTCGGCGGCACCGGCGCGATCGTCGACGCGCTCGTGGCGGACCTCGTCGCGCACGGCGGCCGCATCGAGGCGGGGCGCCGGATCCGTCGTCCGGCCGACCTGCCCGCCGCGAGGGCGACGGTCCTCGACACGAACGTGCCCGAGCTGCTCTCGATCGCCGGGCACCGGCTGCCGCCCGCGCTGCGCGCGTGGCTGCGGACCGTGCGCCCCGGGTCCGGCATCGGCAAGGTCGACTACGCGCTCGACGGCCCGGTCCCGTGGCGGGCGCCGATCGCTCGCCAGGCGGTCACGCTGCACCTCGGCGGTCCGCGCCGGGCGATCGCGGCCGCCGAGCGCGCCGTCGCCGCGCGGCGGGTGCCGGAGGATCCCTACGTGCTCGTCGCGCAGCCGAGCGTGCTCGACCCGACGCGGGCGCCGGCGGGCAAGCACGTGCTGTGGGCCTACACCCACCTCCCGAACGGCTCGACGCTCGACCCGACCGAGCTCGTGTCCGCGGCGATCGAGCGGGTCGCGCCGGGCTTCCGGGACCTCGTCCTCGCCTCGAGCGCGAGGAGTGCCGCGGACATCGGCGCCTGGGACCCGAACCTCGCGGGCGGCGACATCGCGGCGGGGGCCGTGACCCTCCGGCAGCTGCTCGCGAGGCCCGTGCCGGGCCCGGATCCTTGGCGCATGGCCGCCGGCCTCTACCTCTGCTCCGCCGCTGCGGCACCGGGTCCTGGCGTCCATGGGCAGGGCGGCCACCTCGCGGCGCGCTCGATGCTGCGCCACGAGTTCGGCATCCGGGAGGCGCCCGACCTCCGCTGAGCGCGGCCGCCCATCGGCCGCCCAGCGATCCCCGCGCAGGATGGTGACGTGACATCGAAGGTGTGGTTCATCACGGGCACGTCCCGCGGCTTCGGCCGCGAGTGGGCGATCGCGGCGCTCGAGCGGGGCGACCGGGTCGCCGCGACGGCGCGCAGCACGGACTCGCTCGCCGATCTCGTCGAGCGGTTCGGCGACGCGGTGCTGCCGATCCGGCTCGACGTGACCGACCGCGCCGCCGTCCAGGAGGCCGTGCGGCGGACCGTCGAGACGTTCGGCCGTATCGACGTGGCCGTCAACAACGCCGGCTACGGGCACTTCGGGTTCGTCGAGGAGGTGTCCGAGGAGGAGCTGCGCGCCCAGCTCGAGACCAACCTGTTCGGCGCCGTGTGGGTGACGCAGGCGGTGCTGCCGGCGATGCGCGAGCAGGGCTCCGGGCACATCATCCAGGTCTCCTCGATCGGCGGGATCAGCGCCTTCCCGCTCGTCGGGGCCTACCACGCGTCGAAGTGGGCGCTCGAGGGCATCTCGCAGTCCCTCGCGCAGGAGGTCGCGGGGTTCGGGGTGAAGGTCACGCTGATCGAGCCCGGCGGGTTCTCGACGGACTGGGGCGGGTCGTCCGCGAAGCACTCCGCAGAGCTGCCCGCGTACGCCGATCTCCACGAGCGGGTGCAGGAGCAGCGGGCGCAGCGCCTGGCTCGGCCGGGGGACCCGCAGGCGACCCGCGGGCCGATCCTCGAGATCGTCGACGCCGACGAGCCGCCGCTGCGCGTGTTCTTCGGGACCTCCCCGCTCGGGATCGCCCGGGCGGACTACGCGGGCCGGATCGCGACCTGGGAGCAGTGGCAGCCCCTGTCGGAGCGCGCCCAGGGCTGACGCGCCCGCCCGCGCGTCCCCGATTCGCCGAGTGTCGCCGCCTGGCCGTAACCTGCGGCACGTGACCTCGGTGGACACCCCCGTCAAGCAGTCCTTCGTCGAACCGGGCGGCATCGAGGCGATCCCGCTGGAGCGGCGCCACGGCTCCCCGTGGCAGCTCCTCGCCACGTGGACCGCGCCGAACCTCGAGTTCGCCACGGTGTACGTGGGCGTGATCGCCGTCGCGTTCTTCGGGCTCGGCTTCCCGCAGGCGATGCTCGCGCTGATCCTCGGAAACGCCCTCGGTTCGGCCACGCAGGGGATCCTGTCCTCCTGGGGGCCGCGGGACGGGGTCGCGCAGATGGTGCTCGGCCGGGTGGCGTTCGGCACGCGCGGCAACATCCTGCCCGCCGCGCTGAACACGGTCATGGCGGGCCTCGGCTGGTTCGCGACGAACTCGGTCAGCGGCGCCTTCGCGCTCGCCACGCTCACCGGCATGCCGCTCTGGCTCGCCCTCGTGCTGATCGTCGTCGTCCAGGTGGGCGTCGCGATCGTGGGGCACAACTTCCTGCAGCAGTTCGAGCGCTGGGCCTCCATCGTCCTGGGCGTGATCTTCCTGCTGGCGGTGATCTTCGCGCTCGTGTCCGGGCACCTGACGGGCGGCTCGCACGGCGGCCCCGGCGGCTTCGGGGCCGGATTCGGCGGCTTCTCGGTCGCGATGGCCGCGGCCTTCGGCTATGCCGCCGGTTGGAACCCCTACGCCGCCGACTACACGCGCTACCTGCCTCCCACGACCTCGAGGCTCCGCATCGGCCTCGCAGCAGGCATCGGCGACTTCGTCTCCTGCACCGTGCTGATGGCGGCCGGTGCGGCCGCGGCGACGGTCGTCGACTTCGGCAGCGGCAGCCCGACCGACCTGTTCACCTCGACCGCGATCATGCCGGCGGTGATCGGCAAGCTGACGCTCCTCGCGATCTTCTTCGGCGCGATCTCGGCGAACGCGCTGAACATCTACTCGGGGGCGATGAGCTTCCTCGCGGTCGGGATCCGCATCCCCCTCACGCTCCGCCGCGCGATCGTGGCCGGCGCGTTCGGTGTCGTCGGGTTCTTCATCGCGCTCGCCGCGAGCGCGGACCCCTCCGGCTCGTACGAGAACTTCCTGCTCGTGATCGCGTACTGGATCGCGCCCTGGCTCGGTGTCGTGCTCGCCGACCGGCTGTACCGGAGGGGCACGCGGATCGCCCCGTTCCTCGCGGACGACGCGAAGTACACGAACTGGCCCGGCCTCATCGCGATCGTCGTCGGCATGGTGCTCTCGATCTGGCTGTTCTCGAACCAGACCCTGTACACGGGCATCCTGGTCGCACCGACCGAGCGGTTCGCGCACGGGTTCGTCACCGACTACGGCATCGGCGACCTCACCCCGCTCGTCGGCTTCGTGCTGGCCGCCGTCGTCTACTTCGCGCTCGTGCCGGTGTTCAAGCCGGCGAAGGGGGCGCCCCTGCCGGCGAGCGGCTACGAGGAGCCGGTGCACGTCGACGCCGCGAGCGACGCATGAGTGACGCGGTCTACGCGACCGACGCGGAGAAGCTCGCTGTCGCCGCCGAGCAGGCGCGGATCGGGCTCGCGGAGGGCGGCATCCCGATCGGCGCGGCCCTGTTCGACGCGGAGGGGCACCTGCTCGGCGCCGGGCACAACCGCCGGGTGCAGCAGGGCGACGCCTCCGCGCACGGCGAGACGGACGCGTTCCGCGCCGCGGGACGCCAGCGTTCGTACCGCGGCGCGACCATGGCCACGACCCTCTCGCCCTGCTGGTACTGCTCCGGACTCATCCGGCAGTTCGGGATCGGCCGGGTGATCGTCGGCGAGGACGTGAACTTCACGGGCGCCCAGGACTGGATCGCCGAGCACGGCACGCACGTCACCGTGGTGAACGACCCCGACCTCATCGCGATGATGAGGGACTTCATCGCCGCGAACCCGACGCTCTGGAACGAGGACATCGGCGAGGACTAGGCGCGCTGCCCCGCAACACGACGATTTCGACGCCCTGTCCCTGATCCGACGCCGCGCGCCGTCGAATCAGGGACGGCGCGTCGATCCAGCGGTCCCGGCGCGCGTCAGCCGAGCAGCTCGATCAGGCGCCGCGCGTTGCGCACCGCGTTCCCGTCGCCGTCGCGGGCCCCTGGAGCCGGTTCCGCCGCGCCGCGCAGGCGGCGGGGCGGCCGAGCGACGGGGCGTGAAGTAGCCGTACACCTCGTGACCCGCCCCCTCCCACTCGCGGATGCGGTCGGCCCACCAGCGCAGGTCGTCCTCCGAGTAGGAGCCCGCGTACAGAGCGTCGTGTGACGGGCCGTGCCACCGCACATAGACGCGCCTCGCCGTGGCGCGGAGCACGCACGGGAGCCCCGCGCCGCTCATGACGCAATAGCTCGCACCACGGCGCTCCAGGAGCTGGAACACCTCCTCGGCGTTCCAGGAGGGGTGGCGGAACTCGACGGCGACGGGGATGTCCGCGCGGAGGCGGCCCAGGAACCGGTCCAGCCGCTCGTCGTCCCGTTCGTGCGCCGGGTGCAGCTGTACGAGCAGCATCGCGTGCTTCGGGTGCAGCGCGTCCCAGCCGGCGGTGATGCGGTCCACCCACGCCTCCGGCTCGCGCAGCCGGCGCGCATGCGTGAGTCCCCGGGGCGCCTTGACCGACATGCGGAAGTCCTCCGGCAGCCGATCGCGCCAGGACGCGAACGTCCGTACAGGCGGCCAGCGGTAGAAGCTCGCGTTCAGCTCGACGGTGCGGAATTCGGCCGTATACGCCTGCAGCCGGCGGGTGGTCGGGGGCCCTGGCGGGTAGAGGACGCCCGCCCAGTGGTCGTACGACCAGCCCGACGTCCCGATGTGCGCCATGGATGCAGTCTCGCGCCGTGCCGATGTGCGCGACCGACGACTTCGACGCCCTGTCCCTGATCCGACGCCGCGCGTCGTCGAATCAGGGACGGCGCGTCGGTCCAGCGGATCCCGGCGTCCCGCCGCAGCGGCCGACACGCGAGCCGCCAGCCCGACGACCGTGCCTGGGCCGCCTACGGTCATCGCCGTGAACCACGACCGGTACGGCTCCGACGTCCTCGCCGACAACGGCTGGAAGCGCAAGGCGCCGCCGCCGAAGGTGGTCGAGGCGCTGCGCGACCTCGTGGTGGAGGAGGTCGCGAGCGGCTTCGTGGGCGCCGTCGTCGGGGTCGAGGGCCGCATGGTGAAGCTCGAGGACCGGCGCGGCAAGGTGCGGGTCTTCCCGATCGGCCCCGGCTTCCTGATCGACGGCGAGGCGGTCGCGCTGCGGGTGCCGAAGGTGCAGCCCCAGCAGGCGGGGCGGCTCCGGAGCGCCTCCGGCTCGTTCGCGGTGCAGGGCGCGAAGGCCCGCGTGGCGCGCGGCAGCCGCATCTTCGTCGAGGGGCGCCACGACGCCGACCTGATCGAGAAGGTGTGGGGGCACGACCTGCGCATCGAGGGGGTCGCGGTGGAGTACCTGGAGGGCGTGGACCACCTGGAGGAGGTCCTCCGGGTCTTCCAGCCGGACGCGGAGCGGCGGGTCGGCGTGCTCGTGGACCACCTCGTCGCGAACAGCAAGGAGAGCCGCATCGCCGCTGCGGCGGTGAAGCCGTGGGGTGACACCGTGCTCGTCGTCGGCCACCCCTACATCGACATCTGGCAGGCCGTGAAGCCGGAACGGCTCGGGCTGAAGGCGTGGCCCGTCATCCCGCGGGGCATCGAGTGGAAGCACGGCATCTGCGAAGCGCTGGGGTGGCCGCACGAGGACCAGGCGGACATCGCGAACGCGTGGAAGCGGATCCTGTCCAGGGTCGACCACTTCGGCCATCTCGAGCCCGCCCTGCTCGGACGGGTCGAGCAGCTCATCGACTTCGTCACGGCCTGAGCCCTACCGTCGTGGGGTGGACCCCATCGCCTGGCTGCTCGAGGGCGACCCCGCGATCCGCTGGCAGGTGCTGCGCGATCTGACCGACGCGCCGCGGGCGGAGGTCGAGGCCGAGCGCGCCCGCATCGCGACCGTCGGCTGGGGTGGCCGCCTGCTCGCGGAGCAGGCGGAGGACGGGCAGTGGGACGGCGGCGTCTACCGCCCGGGCTGGGTCGACGAGTCGCGGCCGTTCTTCGACGCCTGGACCGCGACGCACTTCTCGCTCGAGACCCTGCGCGATCTCGGAGCCGACCCGGCTGCGCCGCCCGTCCGCCCGGCGATCGCCCCCCTCCGGGAGCACGTGCGCTGGGACCGGGAGGACGCGCCGCCGTACTTCGACGGCGAGACGGAGCCGTGCGTCAACGGGACGGCGCTCGCGAGCGCGGCGTACTTCGGGGAGGGCGGCGACGCGATCGTCGAGAAGCTGCTCGCGCGGCGCCTCGACGACGGCGGGTGGAACTGCTGGGCGCGGACGCGGGACAGTCCGTCGTCGTTCCACTCGACGATCTGCGTCCTCGAGGGGCTGCTGGCGTGGGAGGAGGCGGGCGGCCGTTCCGACGCGGTGCGCGCCGCACGAGGAGCGGGGGAGGAGTACCTCCTCGAACGGCGCCTGCTCTTCCGGCTGCGCAGCGGTGCGCCGATCGATCCGCGCTTCGCCATGCCGGCGTTCCCCACCCGCTGGTCCTACGACGTGCTCCGCGGCCTCGAGTACCTCCGCCGGGCGCGGCCCGAGCGCGATCCGCGCTGTGCCGATGCGATCGGGATCCTGCGCGAGCGGCGCAGGCCGGACGGCCGGTGGGACGCCGGCCAGTACCGGATGGGGCCGGTCCTGTTCGAGATGGAGGGGGAGGAGGAGGGGCGACCCAGCCGCTGGATCACCCTCCGCGCGCTCCGGGTGCTGCGGTGGTGGGACGGTCAGACCGGCACGAGCGTCCAGGAGGCGGCACCTCCGTCGAGCGTCAGCAGCCCGTAGGTGCAGCGCGGCTGCCGTCGCCGGTCGGTGGGGGAGCCGGGGTTCACCAGACGCAGCCCTCGTGCGGTCGTCGAGTCCCACGGGATGTGGCTGTGCCCGAACACCAGCACGTCCGTATCGGGGAACGCGCGGTCCATCCGTGCCTCCCGACCGGCCGACGGACCGGTCTCGTGCACCACGGCGATGCGCACCCCGTCGAGGACCGCGCGGGCGACCTCCGGCAGCCGCGCGTGCAGCGCAGGGCCGTCGTTGTTGCCCGCGACGCCGATCACCCGCGGCGAGCGGGCGAGCAGGAAGTCGAGCGTCGCCTCGTCCACCCAGTCGCCCGCGTGGACGACGCCGTCCGTGCGGTCGAGCTCGTCGAGGACGGATCGAGGCAGGGACTTCGCCCGCTTGGGCAGGTGCGTGTCGGCGAGGATCAGCAGTCGGGTGGGCACCCTCCCATCCTCGGCTGCTTGCATCGGGGCATGCCCGCCACCTGCAGCGCCGTGCTCTTCGACATCGACGGCACCCTCGTCGACACGAACTACCTCCACGTCGACGCGTGGCTCCGCGCGTTCGCCGACGTCGGGCACCCGGTCGCCGCCTGGCGGGTGCATCGCGCGATCGGCATGGACTCGGCCAAGCTGCTCGAGACCCTGTTGGGGGACGACGTCGATCGGCTGGGCGACGCGGCGAAGGAGCGGCACCGGACGCACTACGCCGCGGACCGCGAGCGGATCCGGACGCTCGACGGGGCGCGTGAGCTCCTCCGCGAGCTCGATCGCCGAGGGCTCGCGGTCGTGCTCGCCACCTCCTCGCCGCCGGAGGAGTTCGAGATGACCACCGATGTGCTCGATGCGGGCGATGCGGTCCTGACCGCGACGACGGCCGAGGACGTGGACGCCGCGAAGCCGGCCCCGGACGTCGTGTCGCGTGCGCTCGAGAAGGCGGGCGTCGACGCCGCCGACGCGGTCATGGTCGGGGATGCGGTGTGGGACGTGCAGGCCGCCGCGGAGGCGGGGGTCCGGTGCATCGGCGTGCGCACCGGCGGGGTGAGCGAGCAGGAGCTCCGAGACGCCGGCGCGATCGCCGTGTACGACGATGCCGCGGCCCTGTTGGCGGACCTGGACTCCAGCCCGCTCTTCAGCCGGTGATCAGCGATTCCTCGGACATGTGTTCTAACGTTCCGGTCATGAGCGACAGCACCGAGATGCTCGGCGGTCCCGAGAAGAACACCACCGAGAAGGACCCCAGCGACTGGGTGACGGGCGACGAGCCCGCCACGGGCGCGCAGAAGAGCTATCTCGACACGCTCGCGCGAGAGGCCGGGGAGCAGATCCCCGCCGACATCACGAAGGCCGAGGCCTCCGAGCACATCGAGCGCCTGCAGGAGAAGACCGGCCGGAGGCAGGGCTCCGACTCCTGAGCTCGGGCGACGGGCGGCGAGTACGCGCCGCTGAGGGACAGGTGCCCTGCGGCGCCGCACCGCACGTGTCGCCCAGCGGGCACGACCGTGTGGGCGGGGGCCCCGGGCGGGCGCCCCGGGTCGCTCCGAAGCGCCCCGCCCGGACCGGGCTCAGGCCTTCGGAGCGGCGGCGCGGAGCTTCTCGAGCAGCGGCTCCGCGACCTCGTCGAGGAAGCGCTGCTGCAGCACGTCGCCCACCTGCACGAGCGCGACGTCCGTGAACCCCGCCTCCCACAGCGGCTTGATGCCCTCGACGAGCTCGTCGAGATCGGGGCCGCACGCGATCGACGCGGCGACGTCCTCCTTGCGGACGAACTGCGACGCCGCCTTGAAGCCGGCGGGCGTCGGGAGGTCGCTGTTCACGAACCAGCCGCCGCCGAACCAGCGGAACTGCTCGTGCGCGATGTCGATCGCCTGGTCCTTCGACGGGGCCCAGCAGATCGGGATCTGCCCGATCTTGCGCGAGCCCGAGCCGCCCTTGACCGCGTCCCAGCTCTGGAGCAGCTCGGGCTCCGGGTCGGTCGCGATCAGGTGGTCGCCGAGCGGGGCGAACCGCTCGATGCCCGCGGAGCCGGACACGGCGAGCCCGATCGGCACACCGCCGTCCGGCGCGTCCCAGATCCGTGCCGAGTCCACGCGGAACCAGTCGCCCTCCCACGTGACGAGCTCGCCGGTGTGCAGGGCGCGGATGATGCGCACCGCCTCCTCGAGCATGTCCTGGCGCTGCGCGACGGGCGGCCAGCCCTCGCCCACGACGTGCTCGTTGAGGTTCTCGCCCGCCCCGAGCCCGAGGGTGAAGCGTCCGTCGGCGAGGATCTGCAGGGTGGCCGCCTTCTGCGCCACGACCGCCGGGTGGTAGCGCACCGTCGGGCAGGTGACGTACGTCATCAGCTCCATGCGCTCGGTCGCGTGCGCGACGGCGCCGAGCATCGACCACGCGTAGCCCGCGTGACCCTGCTCGGTGAGCCACGGCGAGTAGTGGTCGCTCGAGACCGCGAAGTCGAACCCGCGCGCCTCCGCCTCGATGCCGTACCGCACGATCTGCTTCGGGCCGCTCTGCTCCGTCATCAACGTGTACCCGAACCGGGTCATGACCGCCTCCTCCTCCGATGGGACCCGGTGAGCGTACGGAGGCGCTCGTGACGGTCCGCCGCACGCGCGCTGAGCGTCCCCTGGCCGCCTTCCGGTCCTCATAGGCGATGCCAAGCGGAGGGGCCCGAGGTTGCCGGGATGCGCCCGTACCGTCGCAGCGACACCGGCGAGGAGGACGTGCGTGGGGCTGCTCGAGCGCCTGAAGGGCTACTGGACCGACGACGCGGGCCGGACACGGACCGCTTCGGTCGCGTCGTGCGCCACCGCGGCACCGTGCGGGAGGCCCGGGACGGACGACGAGCGCGCCCTCGACCGCTACCGCTACCTGCTCCGCACGGCACCGCCCGACGCGGTCGAGGAGGTGCACGCGGAGGCCTTCGCGAGGCTCACCCCGCACCAGCGCGCGCTCGTCTTCGGGGAGCTCTCCCGCAACGCCGCCGTCGCCGATCGCCCCGCCTCCGACGACCCGAGGACGCTGGCGCGCAGCGCGACGAGGTCGGAGCTCCGGCGCCCGGGGTTCCTCGAGCGGACGCTCGGCGCGGGCGTCGGCGCGGGCCAGGGGCTCGGGACGGTGCTCGGCGGCTCGCTGCTCGGGATCGTGGCGGCCGTGGTCGTCGGATCGACGATCGCCGCGATGGTGCTGCCCGGCATCGGGGACCTCGACCCCCTCGACGGCGGAGTCGGGGAGAGCGACGGAGGCCTCGGTGGCGCCGACGACGTCGAGGCGGGACGCTAGGGGGCGGCGTCCGCTTCGGATCGGCCCAGCATCCGGTCCTCCGCGACCAGGCGGCCGCGCTCCGGTCGGCACGATGGGGTGGTGCTGACCGACCACATGCGTGCCCGGCTGCTCGAGGTGCTGTCGGGGCAGCCGACCGGCATCCCGGAATGGACCAGGGAGCTCTCCCGCGGCGCCGACGCCGGGTACTTCCCGGAGGCGAGCGCGGTGTGGGAGGTGCATCGGGACATCGCGACGCTCGTGGCCGGGCCGCGCGCGCTCCTGATGCAGGCGATCCATCCGGGAGCGATGGCGGGGGTGCACGACCACTCCCGGTATCGCGAGGATCCGCTCGGGCGGTTGAACGGCACGATCCGGTGGATCACCACCGTCACCTACGGGTCCCGGGAGCAGGCCGAGGGCGCGAGCCGGTGGGTGCGCCGCCTGCACGAACGGGTGCGGGGCACCTACACGACCGGCGACGGGCGGCTGCTGCCGTACGAGGCGCAGGACGCGGATCTGCTGTCCTGGGTGCACATCGCGTTCGCGGACTCGTTCCTCCGGGCGTTCGAGCGGTTCGCGGGACGCCCGGTGCCGGGCGGCGGCGACGCGTATGTGCGGGATTGGGCGATCGCGGGGGAGCTGATGGGGGTGCCCGACCCGCCCCGGTCGGTCGCCGAGCTCGACGCGCGCCTCCTCGCCTTCCGGGACGGCGGCCTGCTGCGCGCGGACGACCGGGTGCGGGAGGCGGTGCGGTTCATCCGCCGGCCACCGCTGCCCGCGCTGCTGCGGCCGACCTACCCGGCGGTGTTCCAGGGGGCCGTCGCGACGCTGCCGGGATGGGCGCGGGAGCTGCTCGGGCTGCGCCGGGTCCTGCCCGTCGAGGAGGCGGCGACCAGGGCCGTGCTGCGGGCCAGCGCCCGGCTGCTCGGCGAGGCGGCGGCACCGGGGCAGGCGCGCCTCCGCCTCGCCGCGCTGCAGGAGCGGGACGCCGTCTGACGCTCAGCGATCCGCTCGTACGCTCGCTCCGGAGCGGGACCTCCCGCGATCCATCGACCGAAGGAGTCCAGATGCCCACTCGTACCGCTCGAACCGCCTGGGACGGCGGCCTCCAGGACGGGTCCGGCCAGGTCGAGCTGAGCAGCTCGGGGCGCGGCACGTTCGACGTCTCCTTCCCGCGCCGCGCCGCGGACGAGGCCGGCGGGGTCACGAGCCCGGAGGAGCTGATCGCCGCGGCGCACTCCGCCTGCTTCGCGATGCAGCTCTCGGCGAACGTCGCCGAAGCGGGCGGCACGCCGCATTCGCTCGAGGTGACGGCCGACGTCTCGCTCGGCCCGGACGATCAGGCCGGCGGCTTCAAGCTGACCGGCATCACGCTCACCGTGAAGGGCGAGGTCGATGGCCTCGACTCGGCCGGCTTCCAGCGCGCCGCGGAGGCCGCGAAGGCGGGCTGCCCGGTCAGCAAGGCGCTCACGGGCGTCGACATCACGCTCCGCGCCTCGCTCGTCGAGTGACGGCCAGGTGCGGGTGGATGGGGGTAGGGCGCGCCCGCGCCCCCGAGCCAAGCACAAGGGGCACGTGCGGGGGGGGTACGGGGC
>NZ_JBQCGC010000014.1:0-46476 GCF_051956055.1 Amnibacterium sp. | reverse complement strand
TCGCCGCGGTGATCATCGCGATCGCCGCTCCGGCCGCGAAGCCGGTGCGCGAGCGGATCGACTTCGCCGGCGCGCTCGTGATCGCCGCCGGGATCGCGCTGCTCGTCTTCGGGCTGCAGCAGGCCGGGACGTGGGGATGGGCCTCGCCCGCGGTCGTCGGCGCCGTGCTCGCCGGAGTCGCGCTCCTCGTCCTGTTCGTGCTGCTGGAGCGGAGGGTCGAGGTGCCGCTCGTGCGCCTCGCCGTCTTCCGGGAGCGCGGCTTCACGATCGCGACGATCGCCACGCTCGTCGCGTCGTTCGCGTTCCTCAGCAGCTTCTTCTTCCTGAGCGTCTACGGGCAGGTCGCCGAGCGGCTCACCGCGCAGTCGACCGGGCTGCTCTTCCTCGACTTCTTCGTCGGCTTCGTGATCGCGTCGCGCATCGGCGCCAGGCGGTTCGACCGGCTCGGCGCCCGCAGCGTGTTCGTCATCGCGGGGATCATCGGTGCGGCCGGGTTCGCGTGGCTCGCCGTCGCGGTGACCAGCATCCCGGCGCACCCGGGCGACGTGTTCACCCCGCTCACCCTGCCGATCCTCGTGGCCGGCGCGGGGATCGGCTTCATGCTGAGCGCGGCGAGCACCGACGCCGTCAACCGCGCGATCGGTGCCTCCTACGGCGAGGTGAGCGCGATCTCCCAGACCATGCGCAACCTCGGCGGCGCGCTCGGGCTCGCGGTGCTGACGACGCTCGTCACCGAGCGGCTGACGTCGGCCCTCACGTCGTCGTTCGCGGCCCTCGGCGCGCCGGCGTCCGCCGTCGCCGCCGCGGTCGGGCGGATCAGCGGCACGAGCGCGGCGTCCGGCTCGCTCGACCGGCTCCCGGCCGCGGTCCGCGAGCAGTTCGTCCACGCCGTCGCGCAGGGCTACGCGGATAGCGTGGCCTGGGCGTTCGCCGCGATGGCCGGCGCGATGCTCGTCATCACGGCGCTCGGCCTGCTCTACCCGCGCGGCGAGGTCTCCGCAGTGGCGGAGCCGGTCGCCGCCGCTACGGTGTGACCGTGACCGAGCAGGCCGGTGCCGTGCCGGCCTCCGGCGCGGGGAGCCCGTTCGGATCGTGGATCCGCTTCTCGGTCCTCTCCGCCGCCGGCACCGCCGTCGCCGTCGTCGTGGTCCCGGAGTTCGGGATCGCGGCGACGGCGATCGCCGCGATGTGCGCGCTCGCCGTCGGCGGGCTCGTGCTGGCGCTCCTGCGCCCCGACATCGAGGCGCAGCGCCGCGGGGCGTGGCGCTCCTGGACCTGGTCGGGCATCGCGCTCGTGCTGTTCACCGTCGCGGTCGTCGCGGACCAGTGGAGCACGCTGCTGCTGTTCTGCATCTCGCCCGCGGTCTTCCTGGCCTTCGCGCTGCGGACCGCGATCCCGATCATCGTCGTCTTCGACCTCGCGCCCTTCGCGGTCTCGTTGCTCAAGTACCCCTTGACGGTCCCCAACGTGGTGCAGGCGCTCGGGACGGCCGCGGTCACGATCGTCGTGTCGGTCTTCTTCGCCGGCCGGGTGCAGCACGTGGTGCGGGAGAGCGAGGAGCGGCGCAGGCTGATCGAGGAGCTGCGCGCCGGTCAGGCCGAGATCGCGGCGCTGTCGGCCGCGCAGGGCGCGTCGGCCGAACGTGCCCGAATCGCCCGCGAGATGCACGACACCCTCGCGCAGGGATTCGCCTCGATCGTCGCGCTCGGCAACGCGGCCAGGATCGAGCTCGCGACCGACCCCGCCGCGACGGCCCGGCATCTCGAGCTGATCACGGCGACGGCCGCGGAGAACCTCGCCGAGTCGCGCAGGATCATCGCCGCCCTCACGCCCGGCCCGCTCGTCGGGTCGAGCCTCACCGAGGCCGTGCGGCGCACCGTCGCCGCCTTCCGCAGCGAGTCCGGGGTCCAGGCCGATGCGGAGGTGTCGGGCGAGGTCCGCGCGCTCGGGCCCGCCGTCGACGTGGTGCTGCTCCGGGTGACCCAGGAGGCGCTGACCAACGTCCGGCGTCACGCTCACGCCACCCGCGCCGAGGTCCGCCTCGCTTTCGGCGCCGGAGATGTGACGCTCGAGATCACCGACGACGGAGCGGGCTTCGACGCGGCCGCGGTCGGGGACGGCACCACCTTCGGGCTCGCCGGCATGAGCGACCGCGTCGCCGAGATCGGCGGCGAGCTCGCCGTGCGCTCCGAACCGGGCCACGGCACGCGGCTCCGCGTGCGCATCCCGGCGGTAGCCAAGGGGGAGGCGCGGTCGTGATCCGCCTCGTGCTCGCCGACGACCACCCGCTCGTGCGGGAGGGCATCCGGGCGATGCTCGCGACGAACAGCGACATCGACGTGGTCGCCGTCGCGTCGAGCGGCCCCGAAGCCGTCGCGCTCGCCCGATCGGAACGGCCCGATCTCGTCCTCATGGATCTGCGCATGCCCGGGGGCGACGGGGTCGAGGCGACCCGTCGGATCGTCGCGGAGTCGCTCGCCCGCGTGGTGATCCTCACGACCTACGACACCGACGAGGACATCCTCCGCGCGATCGAGGCGGGTGCCTCCGGCTATCTCCTCAAGGACGTCGGTGCCGCCGAGCTCGCCCGCTCGGTCCGCGCCGCCGCCGAGGGGCAGACCGTGCTCGCCAGGCCCGCGGCGGACGCCCTGCTCGGCAGCCTCCGCGGCCCCGGGCCGGCCGCGGCCCCCGTGCTGTCCGTGCAGGAGGTCAACGTGCTGCGCCTCGCCTCCCGCGGCGCCACGAACGCCCGGATCGGTGCCGAGCTCCACATCAGCGAGACCACCGTGAAGACGTATCTGCGGCGCGCGTTCGAGAAGCTCGGGGCGGCGGATCGGACCGCGGCGGTGCGGCGGGCGATCGAGCTGGGCGTCATCTGAGGCCGTCGTGCCCTCGCCGGACCGCCCTGACCCCTCCGGTCAGCCGGCGGCCGGGGCCACCTGTGCGACCGCGGGCGTCGCGTCGTGGGCGAACCCGCCCGTCGAGGTCGGGGCGGGTGCGGACGGCGGCCGCTCGTCCAGGCGGTCCAGCGCGCGCCGCAGATCGTCGAGCAGCAGGTCGGCCATGTCGAGGCTGAACCCGTGGCGGACGACGATCCGCTGCACGGCGAGCTCCGACCGGTCCGGGGGGAGGGTGTACGCGGGCACCAGCCAGCCGCGGGTCCTGAGCGCCTCCGCGAGATCGAAGAGGTTGTGCGGCGCGGTGTCGTCGGCGGTCGTCCAGGTGACCGCGGGGATGCCCTTCACCGGGTCCCCGTCGAACACGACGGTGAACCGCCCCGTCGAGCCGATGCCGTCGGCGAGGTGCTGCGCGACCTCGTACGCGGCCGACTGCACCTTCCGGTACCCCTCCATCCCGAGCCGGAGGAACGTGTAGTACGAGGTGATGACCTGGCCGCCCGGCCGCGAGAAGTTGATGCCCACGGTCGGCATCTGGCCGCCGAGGTAGTTCACGTCGAAGATCAGCTCCTTCGGCAGGTCACCGGCCTCGCGCCAGAGGGCCCATCCCGCACCGATCGGCGCGAGTCCCGTCTTGTGCCCGGACACGTTCAGCGACTTGACCCGCGGAATGCGGAAGTCCCAGACGAGCTCGGGCGCGCAGAACGGGGCGACGAAGCCGCCGCTCGCGGCGTCGACGTGGATCGGGATGTCGAGGCCGGTGCGGGCCTGGAGGTCGTCGAGAGCGGCACTGATCGCCGCCACGTCCTCGAAGAGCCCCGTGAACGTCTGACCGAACGTCACCACGACCGCGATCGTGTTCTCGTCGCACCGGTCGAGGACCTGCTGCGGCGTGAGGACGAACCCGTCGGTCATGGGCGCCTGCCGCAGCTCGACGTCGAAGTAGCGCGCGAACTTCTCCCAGCACACCTGCACCGGCCCGGAGACGAGGTTCGGGTTCCCCGCGGCCAGCCCGGCGTCCCGCCGGCGCGCCCGCCAGCGCCACTTCGCCGCCAGGCCGCCGAGCATCGCCGCCTCGCTGGAGCCGACCGTCGAGGTCCCGGTCGCCGCCGCCGGGTCGGGGGCATGGAACAGGTGCGCGAGCATCGACACGCAACGCGACTCGAGCTCGGCCGTCTGCGGGTACTCGTCCTTGTCGACGATGTTCTTGCTGATCGACTCGGTCATGAGGCGCTCCGCTTCAGGGTCCAGCCATGTCGTGCAGAACGTCGCGAGATTCATCCGGGAGACGCCGTCGAGCAGCAGCTCGTCGTGGACGAGCTGGTACGCGTCGCGCGGGTCCCGCTCATCCGCCGGGAAGCGGTGCTTCGGGGGACGCGTGGTCATGGACCCCGATGCGAACACGTCGTCGAGGTGGTCGTCGGGCGCGGCGCTCGCAGTCACGGGCGTCAGCTTCCTCCCCGCCGCCGCGGCGAGGAAGAGGCGATGGGCGCCGCGCCCTCCAGCGCCCGCCCGCCGCCGCCCGCCCCTGCGCGGCCGGCATGCGGAGAAGGCCCAGTCGGGACCCGGCTGGGGCGCAGCCGGGAGGGAGAAGATGAGCCACCCATTCCGGCAGCTCTGCATGCGCGTCCCGCGCCGCGTCGAGCCGTTCGGGCCGCCCGAGCGAGAGAAGCCCCGGTGTCCTCCGTCTCCGACCGGCTCTGTCCGAGGGAGGGATGCGCGAGCACGGTGACGCTCGCGTCGGAGGCGGACCTCGTGTCCGGCGCGCCGCTGTGGCAGTGCGCGAGCGGGCATCGAGGGCCATCGAGCCTCGGATTCCGAGGCTACGCGGAGTAGCAGGCGGATCGGATGCGCGCAAGCGCCTTGCCGGTGTCGGACCCCTCACGTACTGTCGCCGCTGGTGCCGGGTCAGAGCGGTCCTGCGAAGACAACTCGCCCGTCGCGACGCGAGCAGGACCCGCCGGCACACCGATAGGGGCATCGAGCCTCAGTCAGCAGGTCATGATGACCGCCAGCCTCTTCACGGCCCAGTCGACTTCGTACAGCACACGCGCCTGCCGTTGCGGGCACGCGATGAACCTCGGCCGCTTCGCCGAGGACGACCGCGCCTGCTGGCAGTGCGCGTCCTGCGGACGGTCGAAGCGCCGCTGAGCCGGGAGCGGGTTCAGTCGCGCCCGGCCGCCTCGTAGGCCTTCGCCGGGATCTGGGTCGCGAGCTTCCCGCCGCTCACGTCGATGAGCGCTCCGGTGATGTATCCGGCGGCGTCGCTCGCGAGGAACGTGACCAGGTCGGCGACGTCGTCCGGGGTCTCCCAGCGGCGGAGCGACAGCGTGTCGAGCAGCCGGTCCTGGTCGGCCGCGGTCATCTCGGCGAACCCGTTCATCGCGGTCGGCACCATCCCCGGCGCGTAGGCGTTGACGGTGATGCCCCACGGGCCGAGTTCGCTCGCCAGCACCCGGGTGAACTGCACCACGGCCGCCTTCGATGCGGCGTACGCCGCGCTGCCGACGCTCGGCACGATGGCCGCGAACGATGCGGCGTTGATGATCCGACCCCGGCCGGCGGCGCGCATCACCGGGATGACCGCCTGCGACACGAGGAACACCCCGCCCACGTTGACGTCGAGGCAGGCCTTGAACCGAGCCGGATCGAGGTCCGCGACCTGCCCCTCGACGTTGATGCCCGCGTTGTTCACCAGCACGTCGACCGTGCCGAACCGGGAGACCACCTCGGTGATCGCAGCGTTCACGGAGGCGGCGTCACCGACGTCGCAGGTGATGCCCGCACGGTCCTCGGGCACGCCGTCCGGGAAGGCCAGATCGAGCACGGCGACCTTCGCGCCCTCGCCCACGAGCCGATCGGCGATGCCGCGGCCGATCCCGCGTCCGCCTCCGGTGATCACGACGACCCTGTCGCGCAGGTCGAGCTGCATGTCCGCCTCCTCGGTCCGGATCGAATAGTACTACTATTCGCGCCATGGAATCCGAGGATCGCGTGACGTGGGTCGTGGGCGCCGGCAGCGGGATGGGCCGTGCCGCGGCCGTCGCGGCCGCGACGAGCGGCAGGACCGTGGTCTTGAGCGGTCGCCGGGCCCCGCGGCTCGACGAGGTCGCCCGGACGATCGGCTCGAACGGGGGCCGTGCGCAGGTCGTCTGCGGCGACGCCACCGACCCCGCCTGGGCCCAGGAGGCGGTCGGCGCCGTCATGGGAACGGCCGGCCGGATCGACGAGCTCGTGCTCGCGGCGGGGCTCAACACCCCGCAGCGGCGCTGGAGCGACCAGACGATGCCGGGCTTCGGGGCGGTCGTCACCACGAACCTGCTCGCGACCGCGCAGATCGTCGACGCCGCGCTCCCGGCGCTCCGCGCCCGCGGCGGCACGGTGGTCGTCGTCTCCTCGTACGCGGCGTGGTCCTTCCAGCCCGGCGCCGGGGTCGCGTACAGCGCGAGCAAGGCGGCGCTCGGTGCGGTCTGCAGGACGCTGAACGCCGAGGAGGGCGGCCACGGCGTCCGCGCGACGCACCTCTGCCCCGGTGATGTCGACACGGACTTCCTCGATCAGCGCCCCGTCGTGCCCGATGCGGCGGCCAGGGCCGTGATGCTGCGCCCGGAGGACGTCGCCCGCAGCATCCTGCACGTCCTGGACGCACCGGCCCACGTCCGCATCGACGAGCTCGTGCTCTCGCCGCTGTCGCAGCGGTGACCCCGGGCGGCGCCGCGTACCGTCGCGTGCTCGACGAGGTCGGGGGCGCGATCGTGGGCGAGCGCTGGCCCGCCGGCCGGGTCACGACCATCGACCGCCTGGTCGCGACGACCGGCGTCTCGCGGACGATCGTCCGCGAGGTCACCCGCGAGCTCGCCGCCGCCGGCCTGCTCGCCGCGTCGCCGCGGACGGGCCTCACGGTGCTGCCGCGGAGCGAGTGGGATCTGCTCGATCTCCGGGTGGTGCAGTGGCGACTCGCCGTCGGCGATCGCCTCCGGCAGCTCGAGGAGCTCCGGGACCTCCGCGCCGCCATCGAGCCGGAGGCCGCGGCGCTGGCGGCGCTCCGGCGATCGGAGGAGTCCGTCGTGGTGCTGTCGGCGGCGGCCGGGGATCTGGAGCGCGCGCGGGGGTCGGTGGCGTTCCTCGAGGCGGACCGGCGTTTCCACCATGCGCTGATCGAAGCGGCCGGCAACGCCATGTTCGCCGCGCTGGACGGCCTCGTGGGCGTCGCACTCGAGGACCGGGCGCTCGTGCAGCTCGCGGGGCGGGCGCCGGAGAGCGTGGACGTGCGGCTCCACGTCGACGTCGCGGACGCGGTGCGGGCAGGGGACCCCGAGGTGGCGCGCGCCGCCATGGGGTCGATCGTCCGGCGCGCGACACCGGCCGGCTGAGAGCCGCGCTCCCAGGAGCGTCCATGGTCGGGTGGCGTGCTCAGCGGGGGTCCGGCTCCCGATCGTGATCGAACGGCCAGGTGCCGTCGGACCGGTATCGCTGGACGAGCTCGTCGAGCTCCCGGTGCCACCCGGCCGCCTCGACCTCCGAACGCAGGATCTCGAGGAGGAGACGCAGACGTCGCATCCCGTCGCTCTCCGGCGTCATCCGAGGAGTGTGCGTCGCACCCGGGGTGTGCGCACCTGCCGAACGTCCCGCGCTACCGCGACGGCTCGACCTGCTGCCCGCGCAGCTCGTCCACCAGCTCGGGGCGAGCGCGCATGTAGTGGACGCCGGACCGGACCCCCCAGACGTAGAGGGCCGCGGCGAGCGCGGCGACGACCACGGAGTCCCACGGCGACGGGATCAGGCCGAGGCCGCCGAAGCCGCCGATCGCCGACAGCGCATACATCACCACGAGGTAGGCGACGAGCCACACGCCACCGACGATGTCCTGGGCCGTGTGGCGCTGCAGCACCGCGGTGACGACGTACCAGACGAGGCCGACGGCGACGATCGGGATGGTGAGCACGAGCTCGTGCCACGGCACCCAGTAGATGACGAGCGCGCTCACGATGAACGCGAACGGCGCGATCACGGTCATGCCGGGCAGGCGAGCGCCGGCATCGCTGAGCCCGGACCGCCGGAACGCGACGACCGAGACGGACCCGATGGAGAAGGTGAAGGCGATCAGCGTGCCGGTCACCCCGATGATCGCGTGCCAGCTGGGCAGCGGGAGCAGGAACAGGATCCCCACGACGAAGTTGATCAGCAGCGCGCGTCGCGGCACGCCGGAGCCCCGGTCCACCCTGGCCAGCCACGCCGGGAAGAAGCGGTTCTTCGCGAGGCCGAACACGTTCCGCGCGTTCGACGCGGTGAACACGATGCCGGAGCCCGACGGCGACACCATCGAATCGGCGATGAGGATCCAGTAGAGCCAGGTCATGCCGAGGAGCAGCGCGAGCTGCGCGAACGGCGAGTCGAAGTGGACCCCGCTCCACCCCGAGCCGAGCAGGTGCTGGGGGACGCCCAGGATGAACGCGGTCTGCAGCAGGAGGTAGAGCACGATCGCCCCGAGGATCGTGGTGATCAGGGAGGCGGGGATGTTCCGGCGCGGGTTCGTCACCTCGCCGGACAGCTCGACGATGTTGCGGAACCCGGTGTAGGCGAACACCATCCCGGCGGTCGCGATCGTGCCGAGGGCGGCACCGATCCCGTACGGCGCGAACCCGCCGCCGGTGGCGAGGTTGTCCGTGCCGCCGGCTCCGCCGGTGTGGCTGAACCCGCTGATGAACAGCAGCACGATGGTGAGGGTCGGGATGCAGATCTTCACCGCTGTCACGATGTTGTTGCTGCGGGCGAAGAACTGGACGCCGAACCAGTTCACGACCACGAAGACGGCCATGAGGCCGATCGCGCAGAGGATGCCGGGGAACGTCAGCTGGCCGTCGGCGAAGAGGCCCGGGATGTACGAGCTCGCGTACTGCACGACGCCGGAGGCCTCGGTGGGCGGGTTCGCCACGTAGGTCACCCACATGCTCCAGCCGACGATGCTCGCGGCGAAGCGACCGTTCGAGTACAGGGGGTAGCGCACGAGGCCCCCCGACTCGGGATGCACCATGCCGAGCTCTGCGAAGACGAGTGCGACGGCGAGCATGACCGCGCCGCCGACCACCCAGGCGATCAGGGAGGCCGGACCGGCCGTCTGCGCCGCGTACATCGCCGAGAACAGCCAGCCGGAGCCGATGACGCTCCCGATGCCCGTGGCGACGAGCGACCAGTAGCCGAGCCGCTGCTTGAGGTGGTGGTCCTCGCCGATGGCGCTCGACTGCTCACGGACCGCACTGGTCATCGGTCGTCCCCGTCTCTCGATCGTCGACCGCCGTGTCGCGCCTGACCGGTGGGGTGCAGGCGGTGCGCGGGGCGATCGGCCTGTTCGGACTGCTCGCGCTGGGTGCTGCGGGTGGAGGGCTCCCGGGTCAGGGCGCTCGGCGGCCCGTGAGCAGCCGCACGAGGAAGATCACGATGGCGATGACCAGCAGGATGCCGCCGATCCAGAGCAGGAAGTGCAGCGACGAACCGACGCCGCCGGTGATGAGCAGGATGATGGCGATGAGGGCGATGATGCCGACGAGGAGATTCACGGGCAGAGCCCCTTCCGATCGAATGCTCGGCCCTCATGCTGCCAGCGGCCAACTGGCGTATTGCTGGCAATCAGCGGTTTCTCAGAGTGACGGAGAAGGGGCCGAGATTCGGCCCGGCGTCCCGCCGGGCCGGTGGGGGCCGGCTCCGGCAGGACGTCGTATCGGGTCCGTGTCGAGCTCGGGGTGACGGTCGACGCGGGGTCGTCGGTCGGGCCGACGGGTGGTGGTGCGGTTCGGTCGATCTGGGGAGCTCGACCTCACGCGGCTGGGTGACCGCGCGGTCCTGACGGTAGGACAGACCGATCGGTCTGTCCCATCCCCCACAACGAGGGGTTGGGGCGTGTCGCGCGCGCCGGTACGGTCCGTCTCGTGTCTGACCCGGACGCTTTCTCCACCCTGCCCATGGGGTCCGCCGAGCCTGCGGAGCCCAGCGACTTCCTCGACCGCGTGCGCACGCACGGGGCCGAGGCCGCCCGCACCCTCGCGGTGTTCCGGAGGGGCGAGCAGCAGGGGCGCGCCTGAGCGCGCTGTGAGGGCCGACGGCCCTCGCCGTCAGAACTCGGACGGGTCGGTGGTGCGCGTCGTGCTGCTGGTGGTCCCGACGGGCTGGCCGGGCGCTGCCGTGGTGGTCGTCACGGAGCGGCGTCCGCGCAGCATCAGCACGAGGCCGATGAGGAACACGACGACGCCCGCGACCATGAGGATGTAGCCGGCGGTGCTCAAGCTGATGAAGGCCGTCTGCACGTGCACGGCGAACGCGAGGATCGCGCCGATCACGAAGAGGACGACGCCCGTTCCCATGGTCATGGTGGGACTCCGATCTGTGGGTAGGGGGCCCTCGGCAAGCGGCAGGAGCCGCCCTGTCCGGCTCCCGGAGTGACGAACCTCCACTGTCCGGGAACAAGCCGAAGATGAGCCGAATACCGTCTGGGTGAATCCTGTCCAGTGCTGAGGGGCGCGTTCGGCGGGGGTGCCTCGGGTGGTCGGCGAGCGACGCCCGTCTCCACCAGGATTGCGGGGTGGTCGGAGCGTCGACGGACTGGTTCCTGGACGGGGCGGAGAGCCGCGTGCCGGGCGCCTCCGCCGCGGAGCACCGGGAGGGCCCGTGGTCGGAGGGCAACCTCGTGCGGCCGCTCGTGCACGGCGCCGTCTACTTCGCGCGGCTGCACGCCGAGCTCGACGCGCTCCGTCCCGGTGACCGCGTCTGGTTCACCGATTGGCGTGGGGACGCGGACGAGCGGCTGCTCCCGGACGGGCCGACGATCGGTGAGCTGCTCTGCGACCTCGCCGAGCGCGGTGTCGAGGTCAGGGGACTGGTCTGGCGATCCCACGGCGAACGCCTCGCCGCGCCGGTGAGCGGCAGGGCCAACTCGAAGCTCGGCCGACGCATCAACGACGCCGGTGGTGAGGTGCTCCTGGATCAGCGGGTGCGGCGCTTCGGCTCTCACCATCAGAAGCTCGTCGTGGTCCGCAGGCGCGGCGACCCCGAGCGGGACGTCGCCTTCGTCGGCGGCATCGATCTCTGCCACAGCCGACGCGACGACGAGCACCACGCGGGCGATCCGCAGGCGCTCGCGATGGATCCGCGGTACGGCCCGCGACCGCCCTGGCACGATGCGGCGCTCGAGCTGCGCGGCCCCGTGGTGGTCGACGTGCTGCGGCTCTTCGCCGAGCGGTGGGACGACCCGACGCCCCTGGACGCGAAGACGCCGTACCGGATGCTGCTGCAGCGGCTCGCCCGCATGCCTCGGCATCCCCGTCCGCTGCCCGAGACCGCGCCTCCGCCCGCCCCCGCAGGCCCGCACGCGGTGCAGCTGCTGCGCACCTACGGTCGCAAGCGGCCGCCGTTCCCGTTCGCTCCCGATGGCGAGCGCACCATCGCACGTGCGTACGAGAAGGCGTTCGCCCGGGCGACGCGCCTGATCTACATCGAGGACCAGTACCTCTGGTCGACGGAGGTGGTCCGCGGCATCGTGCGCTCCCTGGCCGCCCATCCGCGACTGCGGGTCGTCGTCGTGGTGCCGCGGCACCCCGATTCCTCCGGCGCTGTCGTGGGGCCCGCCCTCCGGTTGGGGCAGATCCGCGCGATCCGGGCCCTCCGGCGCGCCGCACCCGACCGGGTGGGCGTGTTCGACATCGAGAACGCCGCGGGGACGCCGGTGTACGTGCACGCGAAGATCTGCATCATCGACGACGTCTGGTTCACCTGCGGCTCGGACAACTTCAACCGCCGTTCCTGGACCACCGACAGCGAGCTCACGTGCGCCGTGGTCGGCGGCGACCGCGACGGCACGCTCGCGTCGTCACTGCGCCGTGGGCTGTGGAGCGAGCACCTCGGGCTGCCGGCGCACGACCCCCGGCTGGACGACCTGGACGGTGCGCTCGCGCTGTGGCGGACGCTCGCGCAGGAGGTGGAGCGCTGGGGCGGGCCCGCGGACGGACCCCACCCCGCTGCGCGCGTCCGGGCGCACCGGCCCGAACCCGTCACCCGGCTGCAGCGGCTCTGGGCCGAGCCGATCTACCGGACGATCGCCGACCCGGACGGGCGCCCGGCGCGGCTGCGCGGCACCGACCGCTTCTGAGCCGGGTGCGACAGGCTCACTCCGCGGGCACCCTGACCCGGAGCGCTCCGCGCTCCACCCGGGCGCGGAAGGCGGTGACGCGGCCCATCGGATCGCCGTCGAGCTCGATCTCCTCCGGCGCGCTCAGCTTCACGGTGAGGTGACCGCCGCGCAGGTAGTGGAGCGCGTCGATGTCGCCGGTGAGGAAGCGGTCGCCGCCGCGGATCCGACGCAGGACGCCGTTCTCCCAGAGCACCTTGCGGAACACCTGGAGCCAGCCGATCACGCTCGACGGCCGGAAGAAGACGATGTCGAACACGCCGTCGTCGATCACGGCGTCGGGCAGGAGCAGGATGTCGGCGGTCAGCGTGCCGCAGTTGCCGATGATGACGGTGTGGGCGTGCACCTGCCGGGTGCGGTGGCCGTCGACGCTGTACCGCATGGCGATGCGGTTGGAGTCCCTGAGCGCCCTCGCGAGGGCGCCGACGTAGGCGAGCCAGCCGACCTTGGCCTTCAGGCCCTCGTCCGTCCCGGCGAGCATCTTCGCGTCGAGGCCGATGCCTGCCATGACGAGGAACAGCTGGTTCGAGACCGAGCCGTCCTCGCGGCGCGCCTCGATCCACCCGGTGTCGATCGCCCGATCGCGCCCGCGGAAGGCGGTGCGGATGGCGTGCTCCATGTCGTCGAGCGTCAGATCGAGGTTCCGCGCGAGCAGGTTCCCGGTGCCGGCGGGCAGCAGGCCGAGCGAGGCGTCGGTACCGGCGACGACCTCCGCGACCGCGCGGACGGTGCCGTCGCCGCCCGCCGCGATCACGAGCCGCGCCCCCGCGTCGAGCGCCTCGCGGGCCGCGCCGCCGCCCGGGTCCTCCTCCGACGTCTCGATCCACCTCGTCTCCGCCCAGCCGGCGGCGGTCTCCTCGGCGGCGACGACGCGGCGGAGCGCCTCGAGGTCGACCTTCACGGGGTTGTAGACGACGGCGGCGAGCCGCGTGCGGGTGCTGGGATCGGGCACGGCGCCCTCTCGGATCGAGGTGGTCACAGGCGGGCGTAGCGGGCGCGCACGAACGTGTACAGGCCGAACGCGATCAGCCCGATGCCGACGCCGACCAGCAGCACGGCACCGAACGGGAGCGCGGCCAGCGCGCGCAGGGCGCCGTCGAGTCCGGAGGCCCGGTTGGGGTCCACCGTCACCGCGGCGACGAGGAAGAGGATGCCGACCACGCCGACGGCGATGCCCTTCGCGATGTACCCGACGGTCCCGAACGCCGTGACGACCCGACCCGCGGTGCCGCTCGGCATGGCGAGGTCCTTCTTGAACCCCTGCCGAGCGCCCTTCACCACCATGTAGACGCCCACACCGAGGGCGATCAGCCCGACCAGCCCGAGCAGCAGCTGCCCGCCGGGCAGGTGGAGGACCGTCGAGCTCGCGTGCTTCGTGGAGCTGGCGGAGTTCGACGAGCTGCCCTGGGCGAACGCGAGGGCGGTCAGGCCCAGCGCGAAGTACGCGAGCGCCTTCGCGATCGGCACGAGGGTGCGCAGCCATCGCTTCACGTCCCCCGACCCGACGCCGAGCACCGCGCTGACGACCAGCCAGAGCGCGAGGGCGAACAGGCCGACGGTCGTGATCCAGAGCAGGATGTCGCCGCCCGGCAGCTTGCCGATCGCGGCGAGCGCGCCCGACTGGTCGGAGCGCGCGCTGTGGTGCGCTGCGACCTGGATCGCGAGGTAGCCGAGCAGCAGGTGGATCAGCCCGCTCGCGACGAAGCCGACGCGCGCCAGCGTGCGCAGCGCTCGGTCCGCTCCGGTCTTGCGCAGGGTGCTGCGGGCGTGCGCGGTGGCGCTCATGGTCGACTCCGATCGGACAGCAGGGGCGGGGTGCCTGGGCGGGTCACGTGCCCTCCGTCTGCGGGACGGTGCCGCGGCGGAGGGGCTCGCTCCCCACGCGCACCGTGCGGTGGGTGTCGATGGCGATCACCATTCCGACGATGATGCAGGAGAGCGCGACGGAGGCGGTCACGTCGGTGAACCAGTGGTAGCCGAGGTACAGCCGGGCGGTCACCTGGGCGATCACCGCGAGCACGGCGACCACCACGGCGACGGCGGTGAACCAGGGCCGGCGGATCCGGCTCGCGAGCAGGAACGCGGTGAGCAGGAAGAAGTCGGCCATCCCGAGCACGTGCCCCGACGGGAACGAGAACGTGTGGTCGGGCGCGAGCAGCATCTGCGCGATCGGCGGTCGCGGGTGGCGGACGATCGGCGCGAGGACCTGGGCGAGGACCACGCCCGCGACCATGCCGCCGAGCAGGAGCAGCGGGCGCCAGAGGTGCCGGGCGAGCGCGATCCACACGATGAGGGTGACGGCGACCACGATGGGCATGCCCACGGGGCCGAACACCGTCGCGAGGACCGACATCACCGTGGTGGTGTCGGACGCGCGCCGGGCGTCGAACCACCGTTCGACCGGGACGTCGAGCCGCTGCGGACCGGTGTGCGTGAGGACGCCGATCAGGAGGACGGCGAACGCGATCGCCCCGACCGCGATGAGCGCGACGGCGAGCACGAGGAGCGCACGGCGACCCGCGGGGGTCGACTCGCGGACCTCGACGAGCAGGCGCTCCCGCCAGGGTCTTCGGCCGCGCTCCGCCAGATCGGCGGGATGCTGCGGGACGGGTCGCGAGGCGCTCATCGTCGTCCGCCCTTCCCGGGGTGGCCGTGCGCGGCGCCGTGGGCCGGTGCGGCGCGATGGGCCGGTGCCGCCCGATGGGCCGGTGCCGCCCGATGCGCGGGCGCTGCGGCGCGCGCCGCAGGGCGGCCGTGCGCCTTCGACGCGTGACCGCGCCCGGCGGCGGCGTGCCGCGGCGCCGACGGGCCGGAGGGTGCCGACGAGGCCTGCGCGCCCTGCCCGGTGCTGGGGCTCGGGGTCGTCGATGCGACGGGATCGATCCGCACCACGTCGACGGCGTGCAGCGCGTCCCTGCTGAGCGCGGTGGGGGAGGACGGCGATGCGGAGGACGCCGGGGCGACCGCCGACCGGTGGGGAGCCGGCGTCGACGGGCTGATCGCGGATTCCGCGGTGGGCGTCCCTGGCGACTCTGCCGCGGTCAGTGTGAGGGTGCCGATGCCCGCGGAGGACACGAGGGCGAGTCCCGCGGCGATCGCGAGCCGCCGCGGCCGGCGGCGGCGTCGGCTCGGGGCCGTGTGCGCCGCCACGAGCGTGATCGGCGCGGTGTCCACGTCGTCGTCCCAGGCGGGTTCCGCCGGGACGGCGCGCGCCCGCTCGACGACCTCCTGCGCGCTCGGGCGCCGCTCCGGGTCGCGGCTCACCATCGCGCTGAGCAGCGAACGCCACTCGTACCCGAGTGCCGTCGGCACCTCCGGGTCGCGCAGCAGGCGCCCGGCGAACGACGCGGCCGGGCTCCCCGGGAAGGCGGCCGAGCCCGTCGCCGCCTCGATGAGCGTCAGCCCGAGCGCGTACACGTCCGACGCGGGGCTCGCGGGTTCGCCGTCGAGCTGCTCGGGGCTCAGGTACTGCGCGGTGCCGATGAGCCCGGAGGTCGTGAGGGTCGACTCGACGAGGCGGGCGATGCCGAAGTCGGTCAGCCGGACCCCCTCCACCGTGCCGTCCTCCGGCAGCAGCAGGTTGGCGGGCTTCACATCGCGGTGCACCACGCCGTGCGCGTGGACATGGGCGAGGGCGTCGGCGGCGTCGATCGCGACGCTGCGCAGCTCCCGGCGGTCGAGCGGCCTCGCCTGGATGCGCTCCCGCAGGGAGCCGCCGCGCTGGAGGTCCATCACGAGATGGGTGGCGTCCTCCTCCACGACCGCGTCGAGCAGGGTGACGAGCCCGCGGTGGTCGAGGGCCGCGAGGATCGCGACCTCGGACCGCCGCCACGCGAGCTCGGAGCGGTCCGTGCGGACGGTCTTGACGGCCACCGGCCGATCGAGGCGCGTGTCCCAGGCCTCGTGCACGACGGCCGAGCCACCGTGGCCGATCCGGCGGCCGAGCGCGTAGCGGCCGCCGATCAACTCGCCTCGGGTGCTCGCGAGGGCGCCCTCATCCCCGCTCATCGCGGGACCCGTCGCCCGATGTGCGCTTCACCCGTCTCGGGCCGGTCGAGCCCGGGGGCCACACCCATCCACATGCTCCTTCTTCGAATGCCGTCTGCATGTGGTACTCGGGTTCGCTGAATGTGTGCTCGGGAGCTTCTTCGTGCATTCGAGTGCGAAGCGCCGCCCGGACGGCTCAACCCGTGCGGGACGGGAGCCCGAGCGCCGCGGCGATGCGGCCGAGCGCGGCGCTCGGGTCGGCCGTGGCGGGCAGCACCTGCAGGCAGACGTGGTCGGCGCCCGCGTCGAGATGCGCCTGCGCGGCGGCGGCCAGCGCTGCGGCGTCGCCGTGGCGCACGATCGTGTCCACGAGGTGGTCGCTGCCGCCGTCGGCGACGTCCTGCTCGGAGAAGCCGCCGCGACGCATCGTCGTCGTGTAGTTGACCATCCGGAGGTAGTTGGCGAGGAAGCCGCGAGCCGTCGCGCGGGCGGTCGTCGCGTCGGTGTCGAGGACCACGGTCTGCTCGGGCGCCACGAGCGCCTCCTGGCCCAGCGCCTCCCGCATCGCCGCCGTCTGCGCCGGGATCGTGAGGTACGGATGGGTGCCCGCGCTCCGGTCGAGGGCGATCCGCAGCATCTTCGGGCCGAGCGCCGACACCACGCGACGCTCCGTCGGGACGCCCGCCTCGTCGAGCACGTCCAGGTAGCGCTGCATCGCCTCGAGCGGACGGTTCCGCTCGGCGGTCGCCTCGCGATGCCCCGAGCCGATGCCGAGTAGGAGCCGCCCCGGGTGCCGGGCCTCGATCCGGTGGAAGGAGACGGCCAGCTCGGCCGGGTCGGCGTTCCAGATGTTGACGATGCCCGTGGCGACCGTGATCGTCCGGGTCGCGCCCAGCAGCGCCTCCGCGTGCTCGAGGTCGGCGGGAGGACTGCCGCCCAGCCACACCGCGCCGAAGCCCAGGCGTTCGAGCTCCCGCGCCAGGTCCGTGCTCACGGCGGCGTCCCGCCGCCACACGCCCACCGGTCCCAGTCGGTCGCGCCACCTCATGAGCCGGACCCTACGTCCGGCCGCCTGCGAGCGCGCGGCGCGCATCGGCGCCCCTGGTGCGGGCGGGGCGGCGGGTGTTCACTGCCGCCATGAGCAGCCCGGAGATCGCCGTCCTCAGCGTCGCCCAGCCGGTCGAGGACCAGGATCGCGCCCTCGCCTTCTACCGCGAGGTCCTCGGCTTCGAGGTGCGCCGCGACGTCCGGATGGGCACGACGCGATGGCTGGAGGTGGCACCTCCGGGATCGCCCGTGACCGTCGCGCTCGTGGCGAGGGGGTCGGGCGTGCCCGCGGGCATCCGTCTCGGGGTGCACCACATCAACCCGCTGCACGAGACGCTCCAGCGCGACGAGGTCGACGTCGACGACGCGGTGATCCGATCGGCCTCCGCCCCGGCCATGTTCGGGGTGCGCGACCCGGACGGCAACGACGTCGTGTTCGTCGAGCTGCCGGGGGATTGACCGCCGCGCCGTCCGGGGACGGCGGTCCTGCGAGCGGTGCGACCCGGAGGCGGATCGCCGGGGGAGAACACGCCCGGCGGTGTCCGAGGCCGCGGTTACCCTCGTGCCGTGGTCACCGCCCTCTACCGTCGCTACCGGCCGGAGACCTTCGCCGAGCTCATCGGGCAGGCGCACGTCACCGATCCGCTGCGCACCGCGCTGCGCACCGACCGGGTCAACCACGCCTACCTCTTCAGCGGCCCGCGCGGCTGCGGCAAGACCACCTCGGCCCGAATCCTCGCGCGGTGCCTGAACTGCGCGGAGGGGCCGACGGACACGCCGTGCGGCGTGTGCCCCAGCTGCGTCGAGCTCGGCCGGGGCGGCGGCGGGTCGTTGGACGTCGTGGAGATCGACGCCGCCAGCCACAACGGCGTCGACGACGCCCGCGACCTCCGCGAGCGCGCGGTGTTCGCGCCGGCCCGCGACCGGTACAAGATCTTCATCCTCGACGAGGCGCACATGGTGACGCCGCAGGGGTTCAACGCGCTGCTCAAGCTCGTCGAGGAGCCGCCGGAGCACGTGAAGTTCATCTTCGCGACGACGGAGCCCGAGAAGGTGATCGGCACCATCCGGTCGCGCACCCACCACTACCCGTTCCGGCTCGTGCCGCCCGCGCAGCTGCTCGAGTACGTCGGGCACCTGTGCGAGGAGGAGGGCGTGTCGGTCGAGGCGGGAGTGCTCCCGCTCGTGGTGAAGGCCGGCGGAGGATCGCCGCGGGACACGCTGTCCCTACTCGACCAGCTGATCGCCGGCTCGGAGGGCGACCGGGTCGGGTACGAGCGCGCCACGGCGCTGCTCGGCTACACGAGCGCGTCGCTCATCGACGACGTCGTCACCGCGGTCGCGGAGGGCGACGCGGCCGGGGCGTTCGCGAGCGTCGACCGGATCGTGCAGACGGGGCAGGACCCGCGCCGGTTCGTCGAGGACCTGCTCGAGCGGATGCGCGACCTGATCGTGGTCGCCGCGACGGGTGACGCCGCCGCGAGCGTCCTCCGCGGTGCGCCTGCGGACCAGATCGCCGCGCTCACCGTGCAGGCGCAGCGGTTCGGTGCCGCCGAGCTGTCCCGCATCGCGGACACGGTCAGCGATGCGCTCGACGAGATGGTCGGTGCGACCTCGCCCCGGCTGCACCTCGAGCTCATGGTGGCGCGCATGCTCGTCCCGGCATCCGACGCCGGCGCCGCGACCCGGATCGAGCGGCTCGAGCGCCGGGTCGGGGTGGAGTCCGCGAGGCCCGCGGCGGCGGCTCCGGCGGCGGCGCCCGTCGCTGCGGCGCCCGCGGCCACCCACGCGCCCGCGCCGGTCGCCGTGCCGCCCGCCGCCGCGGCCGTCGACGCGGTCCCGCCGCCCACGCCCGCGGTCCCCGCACCGGCCGCGGCCGCTGCGCCCCCCGAGCCCGAGGTTCCCTCCGCCCCGTCGCGCGTGCCCGGGGCGCAGCTGACGACCCAGCACGTCCGGGACGCCTGGCCGGAGATCCTCGAGACGGTGCAGCGCGCGAAGCGCAGCGCGTGGGCGGTCGTCTACACCTCCTACCCGCTCGCGCTGGAGGGGGACGTGCTGACCCTCGCGTTCGTCAGCCGCAGCGACGTGGAGGGGTTCAAGCGCCCGGCGCCCACCGGGGGCGGGGTGAGCGAGGTGCTCCGCTCCGCGATCCTCGACGTGCTCGGGGTCCGGGTGAAGTTCCTGCCGCGGGTGGACGGAGGCGCGGGTCGCGCCGAGCCGGTCGCGCCTGCCGCCCCTGTCGCGGACGTGCCGCCCGACGACCTCGACGACGCTCCGCCTCCGCCCGATCCGGAGGAGCGGGCCTCGCAGCCGCGGGCCTCGGTCGCGCCTGCGCCGGTGGTGCAGCCGGTCGTCTCCGAGCCCCTCCCGCCCGCGGGCTGGGGGAGCGTCCCGCCGCCGGCGGCCCCCGAGCCGGAACCCGAGCCCGATCCGGAGCCGGTCGTCCCCGCCGCGACGTCGCCGATGCCGCCCGTCCGGCCCGACGAGGCCCAGCGCTACGGCGAGGCCGTCGTGCGCGAGCTGCTCGGCGCCAGCTTCCTCGAGGAGACCGTCATCCAGCCGAGCGAGGTGCGGTAGCCGTGTACGAGGGCATCGTCCAGGAGCTGATCGACGAGCTCGGCCGCCTGCCGGGCATCGGCCCGAAGTCCGCCCAGCGCATCGCGTTCCACATCGTGCAGACCCGCGGATTCGATGTGACCCGGCTCGGCGAGGTGCTGCTCGAGGTCCGGGACAAGGTGCGGTTCTGCTCGCTGTGCGGCAACGTCGCCGACCAGGACCGCTGCGGCATCTGCCGCGACCCGCGCCGCAACCGCGCGACGATCTGCGTGGTCGAGGAGCCGAAGGACGTGGCCGCGATCGAGCGCACGCGCGAGTACCGCGGCCTCTACCACGTGCTCGGCGGCGCGCTCAGCCCGATCGACGGCATCGGACCCGACGCCCTCCGTATCCGCGCGCTCGTGCAGCGGCTCGCGGACGGCGAGGTGCAGGAGGTGATCATCGCGACCGACCCGAACATGACGGGCGAGGCGACGGCGACCTACCTCTCGCGCCTCCTGAAGACGATGGACGTGCCCGTCAGCCGCCTCGCGTCCGGCCTGCCCGTCGGCGGCGACCTCGAGTACGCCGACGAGGTGACCCTGGGGCGGGCGTTCGAAGGCCGCAGGCTCGTCGAGCACTGACCCGTGCATTTCGAAGGGGTTCCTGTCGGCCGAAGGCCACAGGAACCCCGTCGAAATGCACCGGTGGAATCCGCGGCCCCGGGCGCGGGCGGCGTTACGATCGCGCATGCTCGTCCCGATCGGTGCAGGCACCTCCATCTCGTTGACCGACACCGGCCGCGGCGCCGCGGTCGTGCTGCTCCACGGCTGGCCCGTCACGGCCCTCCACTGGCGCCACGTCGTCCCCGTCCTGCTGCGCGCCGGGTACCGGACGATCGAGGTCGAGGCTCGCGGTCTCGGTGACGTCTCGAGCGGACGCGGCGACCACGCCAAGGCCACGCTCGCCCGCGAGGTGCTGGCCGCGCTCGACGCCATCGGCGTCGGGCGCTTCGCGGTGGTCGGGCACGACGTCGGCGCCACCGTCGCGCTGCTCATGGCGGCCGAGCAGCCCGCCCGCGTCGCGGCGATCGCCGTCGAGGAGGAGGTGCCGCCCGGCATCGAGGTGGAGGTGCCCGAGTCGGACACCTATCCCTCCTGGCACCTGCCGCTCTTCACCGCGCCGGAGGGGGTCGCGGAGCGGCTGCTCGCCGGGCGCCTCGACGCGACCGTCGACGCCTACCTCGGCGGGAGCGCCGGGCCCGCAGGGCTCGACTTCGACGCCCACGTCAGCTACATGAGCGCCTACGCGACGGATGCGCGGCTCGCGTCCACCCTCGCGCTCTACCGGGCCGCTCCGGAGGACGCGTCCGCGGTCCGGCGCGCGGTCCGGCACCGCCTGCCGATGCCGGGCCTCGCGATCGCGGGACGGTTCGGCCGCGGCGGCCAGGTCGCGGAGGCGCTGTCGCACTCGGTCGCCCGCGTGCACTCGGTGGTCGCGCGCGACGCGGGGCACTACCCGGCCGAGGAGGCGCCGGACGCGGTGAACGGCGCGCTGATCCCCTTCCTCCGCGCGGCCTGACCCGGCCGCCTCCGCGACCGCCCGTCGCGGCACCCGGCGCGCCGGTACACTGGTGCGCCGCCTTCGGGCGGGAGGAGGAAGGCGGCTCGTGGCGCTCATCGTGCAGAAGTTCGGCGGCTCGTCCGTCGCGGACGCGGAGAGCATCAAGCGGGTCGCCAAGCGCATCGTGGAGACGCGCAAGGCCGGCAACGACGTGGTGGTCGCGGTCAGCGCCATGGGCGACACGACCGACGACCTCGTCGACCTCGCCCACCAGGTGACGCTGCTGCCCGCGCCTCGCGAGCTCGACATGCTGCTCACCGCGGGGGAGCGCATCTCCATGGCCCTGCTCGCCATGGCGATCAAGAGCATGGGGCACGACGCCCGCTCGTTCACCGGCAGCCAGGCCGGGATGCTCACCGACGCGCAGCACGGCGCGGCGCGCATCGTCGACGTGACGCCCGGCCGGGTCCGTGCCGCGCTCGACGACGGCGCGATCGCGATCGTCGCCGGCTTCCAGGGCTTCAACCGGGGCACCGGCGACATCACCACGCTCGGCCGCGGAGGCTCCGACACGACCGCCGTGGCGCTCGCCGCAGCGCTCGACGCCGATGTCTGCGAGATCTACACGGACGTGGACGGGATCTTCACCGCCGACCCGCGCATCGTGCCGAAGGCGCGGCCGGTCCCGCGGGTCACGAGCGAGGAGATGCTCGAGCTCGCGGCCTCCGGCGCGAAGGTGCTGCACATCCGGGCCGTCGAGTACGCGAGGCGGCACGGCGTGACCCTGCACGTGCGCTCGTCGTTCAGCGCGAAGCAGGGGACGATCGTCTACAACCCGGCCGGGCCGGGGCTCGACGAAAAGGGAGACAGCGTGGAAGAGCCGGTCATCGCCGGGGTCGCGACCGACCTGTCGGAGGCGAAGATCACCGTCGTCGGCATCCGCGACGAGCCGGGCAAGGCGGCGGAGCTGTTCACGACGGTGGCGCGCACCGGCGCGAACATCGACATGATCGTGCAGAACGTGTCCGCCGCGGCCACGGGGCTCACGGACATCTCGTTCACCCTCCCGAAGGCGTCGGCGGAGGCGGTCATCGCCGCGCTCACCGCGGAGCAGGAGGCGCTCGGGTTCGCCTCGCTCCAGCACGACGACCAGATCGGCAAGCTGGCGCTCGTCGGGGCGGGCATGCGGACCAACGTCGGTGTCTCCGCCCGCCTGTTCCGGGCGCTGTCCGACGCGGACATCAACATCGAGATGATCTCCACCTCCGAGATCCGCATCTCCGTGGTGACGCGAGCGGACTCGATCCGAGCCGCCACGCTGGCGGTGCACTCGGCGTTCGGGCTGGACGGCGAGGAGGATGCCGTCGTGTACGCGGGGACGGGACGATGACGGGCAGCGACGGGGTCCGGGTCGCCGTCGTCGGCGCGACCGGCCAGGTGGGGACCGTGATGCGACGGCTCCTCGAGGAGCGGGCGTTCCCGCTCGCGTCCGTCCGGTTCTTCGCCTCCGCTCGCTCGGCGGGCACGACGCTGCCCTTCGGCGGTGACGAGATCGTCGTGGAGGACGTCGAGACCGCCGACCTCTCCGGCATCGACATCGCGCTGTTCAGCGCGGGCGCGACCGCGTCGCGCCGCCACGCGCCCCGCTTCGCCGATGCGGGCGCCGTGGTCATCGACAACTCGAGCGCCTGGCGCATGGACCCCGACGTGCCGCTCGTCGTGAGCGAGGTGAACCCGGAGGCGCTGTCCGAGGCCCGACGCGGCATCGTCGCGAACCCGAACTGCACCACGATGGCCGCGATGCCGGTGCTGAAGGTGCTGCACGAGGACGCCACGCTGACCCGCCTCGTCGTCAGCACCTACCAGGCGGTGTCGGGCAGCGGGCTCGCGGGCGTCGCCGAGCTCGCCGGTCAGGTCGAGCGCGCGGTCGCCGGCGGGGACATCACCGCGCTCACCCACGACGGCGGCGCCGTCGACCTCGGTTCCCCCGAGAAGTACGTGCGCCCGATCGCGTTCGACGTCGTGCCGTTCGCCGGGAACCTCGTCGACGACGGCCGGGAGGAGACCGACGAGGAGCAGAAGCTCCGGAACGAGAGCCGGAAGATCCTCGGGATCCCCGACCTGCTCGTCTCGGGCACCTGCGTGCGCGTCCCGGTCTTCACGGGGCACTCCCTGTCGATCAACGCCGAGTTCGCCGAGCCGATCTCGCCCGACCGAGCGCGCGAGCTGCTCGACGGCGCCCCGGGTGTCGTGCTGACCGACGTCCCGACGCCGCTCGAGGCCGCCGGCAAGGATCCGAGCTACGTCGGCCGCATCCGGCAGGACGAGGGCGCCCCCGCGGGGCGCGGTCTGGCCCTGTTCGTGAGCAACGACAACCTGCGCAAGGGTGCCGCCCTGAACGCGGTGCAGATCGCGGAGCTCGTGGCCGCGAACCTCGCGACCCGCTGACCAGCACGCCCACCCCGACCCGGCCCGTCCCCGCTGGTCGAGGTGCGAGCGGAGCGAGCCTCGAGACCACCCCGCGCTCCGTGAAGATCGACGGATCTTCGCCGCGCCCGCAGGGGCCACCGACCGGGCGCACGACGGGGCGCGGATAGGCTGAAAACCATGGCGCAGGACGAGACGATCGATGTCGTACTGATCGGCGGCGGGATCATGAGCGCCACCCTGGGCACGCTCCTCCACGCTCTCCAGCCCGACTGGAGCATCCGCATCTACGAGCGGCTCGGTGCGGTGGCTGAGGAGTCGAGCAACCCCTGGAACAACGCCGGGACGGGGCACGCGGCGCTCTGCGAGCTGAACTACACGCCGGAGCGCCCGGACGGCTCCATCGACATCACCTCGGCCGTGAAGGTGAACGAGCAGTTCCAGGTCTCGCGCGAGTTCTGGGCGTCGCTGGCCGAGCACGCGCAGCTGCCCTCCGACGCGCTGTTCATCAACTCGACGCCGCACATGACGTTCGTGCGCGGCGCCGAGCACGTCGACTACCTCCGCCGTCGGTGGGAGGCGATGACCGACCACCCGCTGTTCGCGGACATGGAGTACTCGGAGGACCCGAAGGTCATCTACGACTGGGCTCCGCTGCTCATGGTCGGCCGCGACCGGCTCGAGCCCGTCGCCGCGACGCGGGCCGTCGCGGGGACCGACGTCGACTTCGGGGCGCTGACCCGCGCGCTCATCGACAACCTCGTCGACCAGGGCGCGGACCTCCGGCTCAACACCGAGGTCACCGGCCTGAAGCGCCTGAAGGACGGCACCTGGCGCATCCGCTCGCGGCACTCGGTCGGGCTCGACAAGCAGGAGACGCGGGCGCGCTACGTGTTCGTCGGCGCCGGCGGCTGGGCGCTCAAGCTGCTGCAGAAGGCCGGGATCCCGGAGGCGAAGGGCTACGGCCTGTTCCCCATCAGCGGGCAGTGGCTGCGCGCCGACGACCCGGCGGTCGTGGCGAAGCACCGCGCGAAGGTGTACGGCAAGGCCTCCATCGGCGCCCCGCCCATGAGCGTGCCGCACCTGGACACCCGGATCGTGGACGGCACCGCCTCCCTCCTGTTCGGCCCGTACGCCGGGCTCTCGCCGCGGTTCCTGAAGAAGGGCAACCTGCTCGATCTGCCGCTGTCGGTGCGGCCGCACAACCTGATCCCGATGCTCGCGGTGGCGAAGGACAACTTCGCGCTCGTGCAGTACCTGGTCCGCGAGCTGACGAAGTCGAGCAAGGCGAAGTTCGCCTCGCTGCAGGAGTTCTACCCCGACGCCGACCCGAAGGACTGGTACCGCTTGAGCGCGGGCCAGCGGGCCCAGGTGATCAAGAAGGACCCGAAGAAGGGCGGCGTGCTGCAGTTCGGTACCGAGGTCGTCAGCGGGGCGGACGGCACGATCGCCGGCCTGCTCGGCGCCTCGCCCGGCGCCTCCACGGCGGCCGCGATCATGCTCGAGGTCATCCGGCGCTCCTTCCCGGAGCGACTGGCCGGGTGGGAGCCGCAGCTCCGGCGCCTGATCCCGACCTACGGCACCCTGCTCTCGGACGATCCGCGCAACGCGCGCCGCATCCAGGAGTCGACCGCGAAGGTCCTCGGGCTCACCGCCTGACGGCCCCTTTCGCGGATAGGGGCGCCGGCCCTTATCGGTGAAAGACGAGTTGCGCAGAATTCGAACGCGTGTTCGAATGGCCGCATGCGGTGGGCGGGACAGCAGGTCGGGGCGACCGTGGAGGGAGCGCTCCCGGGGCTCGCGAGCCTCCCGGGTCTGGTGCGCACGAGCCGGCCGCCGGAGTTCGACGGGATGACGTTCTACGAGGTCGAGGCGAAGTCGGCGCTGAACAAGGTGCCAGGCGCGGTCCCCGGGACGCCGTACGGCTGGACCATCAACCCGTACCGCGGCTGCTCGCACGCCTGCGTCTACTGCTTCGCGCGGCCCACGCACCGCTACCTCGAGTTCGACGACCCGGGCGCCTTCGACGCCGAGGTGGTCGTGAAGGTGAACGTCGCCGACCGCCTCCGGGTCGAGCTCGCCCGGCCCTCCTGGCAGCGCTCCCCGGTGGCGCTCGGCACCAACACCGACCCGTACCAGCGGGCGGAGGGGCGCTACCGGCTCATGCCGGGGATCCTCGAGGCCCTCGCCGACTCCGGCACGCCGGTCTCGCTGCTGACGAAGGGCACGCTCCTCCGCCGCGACCTGCCGCTGCTCGCCCGCATCGCCGAGCGCGGCGCCGTCGACCTCGCCATGTCGGTCGCCGTGTTCGACCCCGCCCTGCAGGAGCTGGTCGAGCCGGGGACGCCGACGGCGGCCGCCCGGCTGGCCACCGTGCGGGCGGCCCGCGACGCCGGACTCGAGTGCGGGGTCTTCCTGATGCCCGTCCTGCCGTACCTCACCGACACGGTCCCGCACCTCGACGCCGCGTTCGCGGCGATCGCCGAGGCGGGTGCGTCCTACGTCGTGTGGACGGCGCTGCACCTCAAGCCGGGCGTGCGGGAGTGGTACCTGCAGTGGCTGCACCGCCGGTTCCCGCAGCACGACCGCGCGTACCAGCGGCTCTACGCCTCCGGGCCCTACCCGCCGAAGGCGTACCGCCGCTGGCTCGCGGAGCGCATCGAGCCGCTCATGCGGCGACATGGCCTCCGAAGGGGGTCCGTGGACGACGCGACCGGGTCTACCCGGTCGCGAGCCGACGGCATCGTGCGCGCGACCGCCGCCGCGGGAGCGCAGCCGACCCTGTTCTGACCCCAGTGCGGGGGCGACGTGCCTCGGAAGCGCGCGGATCCGCTCCTCGCCGGGCATGATCGGGGGACACGGACGCGCGCCGCGTCCCCCGGATCCCGGAGCCTCATGTCCATCCCGCCCCGCGCACCGCTCGCGGCCCCGTCGCGCGGGCCGGCGCGAGCGGACGAGGTCGTGCACCGTCGTACCCGCCCGGTGCGCGTGGCGCTGCTCGACGACCACGAGGTGCTGCTCGACAGCATGGCCTCCTGGTTCCGGGCCAACGCGCCCGACTTCGAGATCGCGCTCACCGCGACGACCTGGCTGCAGCTCGTGCACAGCCCGGCCTTCCCCACGGACCTCGTGCTCATCGACGTGCAGCTGCGCGAACCGGTGTCCATCGAGGCGCGGGTGCGCACCTGCCGTGCCGCAGGTGCCGTGGTGATCGTGCTCACCGGGCTCGACACCCCCGACCTCCGGGAGCGCGTGCTGCGGGCAGGCGCGGCCGCCTTCATCGGGAAGTCCCGGCCGCTCGGCGACGTGCTCGCGATCGCGCGGGAGGTGATGGGCATCTCCGCGGGGCGGCCCGTCCAGCGGGACTGGCGTCCACTGCCCCCGGCGGCCGAGCAGGTCGAGCGGCCCCGCCTCAGCCTCGGCGAGGAGGCGGCGCTCCGGCTCTACGCCTCCGGTCGGTCGACGAACGAGGTGGCGGTGGAGATGCACGTGCAGTTCGAGACCGCCAAGACCTACCTGCGGCGGGTGCGCGAGAAGTACGCCCGCGTGAACCGCCCGGCGAGCCGGAAGGCCGATCTGATCCAGCGGGCCACCGAGGACGGGTACATCTAGAGGTATGGCCAAGCTCTACTTCCGGTACGGCGCGATGAACGGCGGCAAGAGCACGGCGCTGCTGCAAGCCGCGTACAACTACGAGGAGCGCGGGCAGCGGGTGCTGCTGGCGAAGCCAGGGGTGGACGCCAAGGGGGACAGGGACATCGTCTCCCGGCTCGGGGTGACGCGGCCGGTGCACTTCCTGATCGGCGAGGACGCGGACGTGCTCGAGCTGTTCTTCGCCGAGCGGCACGCGATGCTGCAGTCCACCGGGTCGCCCGTCGCCTGTCTGCTGATCGACGAGGCGCAGTTCCTGACGCCGTGGCAGGTCAACGACCTGCTCCGCATCGCGGTCGTGCAGGACGTGCCGGTGCTGGCGTACGGCATCCGAACCGACTTCCGCACCGAGGCGTTCCCGGGGAGCGCACGTCTGCTCGAGGTCGCCCACAGCCTCGAGGAGCTGAAGACGATCTGCCGCTGCGGCCGCAAGGCGCTCTTCAACGCCCGGCGCATCGGCGACCGCTACGTCTTCGACGGGCAGCAGGTCGCGATCGACACCCTGTACGACGTCACGTACGAGTCGCTCTGCGCGGCCTGCTACCTCGCCGAGTCCGGCCGGGTGCTCGACGGCGAGGCGGTCGGGCCCTCCCAGGTGCTCGCCCCGGACGTCGACTTCAGCTGACCCGCTTCGTCGTTCAGGAGATCTCGGCGGCGCCGCCCCGAATCTCCTGAACGACGAAGGGGTCACTGCGGGTAGGGGGAGCCGCCTTCGGCGAGCTGCGCGACGAGCTTCGCCATCCGGTTCGCGCGCACGGTCGGGTTCGGCGCCGTCACCGTCCGGTGGATGACCGCGTAGCGGTTCGTCCGGTTCAGCTCCGCGAACCGGGCGGCCGCTGCGGGCGATGCGGCGAGCAGGGCGGCCAGATCCTCCGGCACCTCCGCGGTCGCGGCGCCCGCGTACGCGCGGTCCCACCGGCCGTCGGCCTTCGCCCGGTCGACCTCGGCCTGTCCCCGTGGCCGCATGCGGCCGTCGGCCACGAGGACCGTGACGATCTCGACGTTCCGCGCCGACCAGAGCGACGCCTTCCGGCGCGGGGTGAACCGCTGCGCGAAGACGCGGTCGTCGATGCCGTGCTTCGGCCCGTCGATCCATCCGCTGCACAGGGCCGCCTCGAGGGCCTCGTCGTACTTCAGCGAGGTGGGCGACGTCACGCCCTTCTTCGCGAGCGCGAGGTGCACGCCCTCCGCGTCGTCCTCGTGCTCATCGAGCCAGGCCCGCCACGCGGCGGCGTCGGGCAGCAGGAGCGCGTCGGCGAGAGCGATCACGAGGGGTATTCACCCATGTGCGACGGGCGATGTCGATCTGGTCGGGATAGCGGGATTCGAACCCACGACCTCCTCGTCCCGAACGAGGCGCGCTACCAAGCTGCGCTATATCCCGGTCGCCCGCCGTGAAGCGGGCTGGTCAAGGATAGCGGACGGACCGTGGCCCCGCCGACGCGCGTTCCGATCAGGCGCGGGCGGTGAGGGTCAGGAGGCTCGCCTCGGGCCGGCAGGCGAAGCGCACCGGCGCGTAGATGGAGGTGCCGAGTCCCGCGCTCACCGCGAGGGCGGCGGTGCGGTCGCCGTGGGTCCAGTCCGAGACGCCCTTCACCTGCCGCCGCGGGATGTCGCAGTTCGTGACGAGCGCGCCGAACCCGGGCACGCAGACCTGGCCGCCATGGGTGTGGCCGGCGAGCATCAGATCTGCCCCGCGATCGACGAACCCGTCGAGGATCCTCCGGTACGGCGCATGGGTGACCCCGAGGGTGAGCGCCGGGCGCGCCTTCCGCGACCGCAGGCCGCGGAGCCCGGGTCCGAGCGCGGCGAGGTCGTCGTAGTCGCGGTGCGGGTCGTCCGTGCCGAACGCGTCGATGACGGCGCCGCCGGCCTCGAGCCGGGCCGTCCGGTTGTTCAGGCTCGTCCAGCCGAGGTCGTCGAGATACGCCGCGAGCGCCTCCGTGTCGAGTCGCTCCGGTTCCTCGAGCGCGGCGGAGGGACCGCCGAAGTAGCGGAAGGGGTTCTTCGGCTGGGGCGCCCAGTAGTCGTTCGAACCCCAGACGTACACACCCGGCACGCCGCGGAACGGCTCGAGCGCAGCCTTCACGCCGAGCAGCCCGATGCGGTGGCCGAGGTTGTCCCCGGTGTCGACCACGAGATCCGGCTCGAGATCGGCGAGCTCGCGGACGAACCGCTGCTTCTTCCGCTGCCACGGCGCCATGTGCAGATCCGACAGGTGCAGCACCTTCAGGTCGGGCGAACCGGGGGCGAGCACCGGGAGCGTCGCGCGCCGGAGGGTGAAGGCGGTGCGTTCGACGCCGACGCCCCACGCCGCGGCGGCCGCTCCTGCGACCACCGCGACGCGGGCGGCGCCGCCTACTGCCCGGGCTGCTGCTGTGACTGGCATAGGGCCTGCGAGCCTGCCACGGACAGCTGGACGGTCGTGGACGCCGGGTCGGCCTGGGTGTTCCCACCCGGGCTCTGGCTCACGACCGAGCAGGGCTGCCCGGGCTGCTGGACGTAGGTGACGTTCGTCTGGCCGTACCCGGCGGCGCCGAGCATCGAGATCGCCTGCCCCAGCGGAGCGCCCGTCACCTGCGGCACGGTGCCGGCGGCGGTCGAGGGCGGCGCCGTCGGCTGGACCGCCTGGGGCCCGGAGCTGATCGTGAGCTTGACGAGCGACCCCGCGATTGCGGAGGACCCGGCGACCGGATCGGTCGACACGACCGAGCCCTTCGGCACCGTGTCGGACGGCGTCGAGCCGCCCTTCTTCGCCTGGAACCCGGCTGCCTGCAGCGCCGCCGTCGCGTTCGAGACGGACTGGTTGGAGACGTCCGGCACCTGGATCTCCTGCCCCGTCAGGTACTGGGGATCGGGCTGGGGCCAGGAGGTGTCACCGGGGTACTTCGCCTGGTTCGCCGCCATGATGCCCTTCCACAGCGGGTGACGGGCGTCGGCGGCGCGCAGGCCGGACGGGGACCAGCCGAAGATCAGTCGGGTGTTCGCCTGCCCGGTCACGTTCCCCACCCACGCGGCGGTGACGGCCTTCGTGGTGCCGCCGACCTCCCAGGTCTGGTGAGCGAAGTCGGTGGTGCCGGTCTTGGCGAAGCCCCACGCGCCGTTCAGGACGCTGCCGTCGCCGCCGGCCGTGCCGTTGACGAGCACCCCGTGCAGGGCGTAGCCGACCGCGACCGCGATCGACTCGGGCAGCACGCGGTGGCAGTCGGCCTTCGGCGGCGCGACGGTCGTGCCGTCGCTGCTCACGATCTTGTCGATCGCGACCGCCGAGCAGAAGACGCCCTTATTGGCGATGGTCGCGTACGCGCTCGCCATCGTGAGCGGCGAGGCCGTGTTCTCGTTCGAGCCGAGGATCGCGGGAGGGTTCGCCTCGAGCGGTGCGTTGTTCGCCCGGTGGAACCCGAGATCGGTCGCCTTCTGCATGATGTCGCAGAGCTTGAGCTTCATCGCCATGGATGCGAACACGCCGTTGACCGAGCCGGCGGTGCCGTGCATGACGGTCTGGTAGCCGCCCTCGCCCGCGGTGTCGTTGCCGGGGGACCAGGGCCCGTCCGGGCTCGCGCACGGGAACGTGCCCGCCGGGTAGGGCCGGGTCGAGCCCTGCACGAGCTCGTTCAGGCCGTGGCCCTGCTCCAGCCAGTCGATGAGCGTGAAGAGCTTGAAGGTGGATCCCGGTTGGAAGCCCCCTGAGCCGCCGTACGCGGTGTCGGTGTTGTAGTTGATCGAGGTGGCGGTGTAGCCGGCGCCCTTCGTGTCCGGGCTGTTGGTGTCGTCGTAGCGCTTGCTCTCGACCATCGAGACGATCCGGCCCGTGCCCGCCTCCACAGAGACCGCGGCACCGCCGAGGTCCGCGCCGGCCGGCGACTTGGCCGGCACGGTCGCCTTCATCGCGGTGTTCGCGGCGGCCTGCAGCCCGAGGTCGAGCGTGGTGTAGATCTTCCAGCCCGCGCTCTGCAGCTTGTTGTACCGGTCGCCCGCCGTCTTGCCGAACGCGGGGTCGTTCTTCACGACGTTGACGACGTAGTCGCAGAAGAACGCGGCGGAGCCCGCTCCCGCGCAGCCGGTGGTCGTGGGCGTGATCTTCGGCTTGACCGGCGTCGCGACCGCGGTGTCGTACTCCGCCTTCGTGATCAGCTTGTACTTCAGCTCCTCGCTGAGCACGTAGTCGCGCCTGGCCTTGTTCGCGGGGAGGTTCGCCTTCTCGTCGATCCGCAGGTAGTTCGGGTTGTTCACGATCGCCATGAGACTCGCGGCCTGCGCGATGCTGAGGTCCTTCGCCTTGACGCCGTAGTAGTACTGCGCGGCGGACTGGATGCCGTAGATGCGGCCGCCGAAGCCCGCGATGTTCAGGTAGCCCAGCATGATCTGGTTCTTCGAGTAGGCCTTCTCGAGCGCGATCGCGCTCCGTGCCTCCTTCAGCTTGCGGGAGATGCCGCCGGTGCACTCCGCGTAGGCCGCGTCGACCTGCTGCTGCGTCGGCAGCAGCTCCGCCTCCTGGATGCAGACGTTCTTCACGTACTGCTGCGAGATCGTCGACGCGCCGCGGTTGCTGCCGTGCAGCACGTTGTTCGCGAGCGCGGAGAGGATGCCCATCGGGTCCACGCCGCCGTGGTCGTAGAAGCGCGGGTCCTCAGCGCCGAGCGTCGCGTTCTTCACCGCGGCGGGCACCTGATCCCAGGTGATCACGTCACGGTTCTGCGTGTAGAACGAGGCCAGCAGCACCGGCTTGCCGTTCTTCTGCGCGTAGATCTGCGTCTTCTGCTGCAGGTTCGCGATCTTCAGGTCGTTGGACAGCGCGAACGGGCCGCTTCCGGATCCGGAGGAGAGCGCGACCGCCGGCGCGACACCGACGGTGAGCATGAGGCCCGCGACCACGGCGATCCCGAGGATGCCGAGGACTGCGGACCCGGTGCGGCGTGGGCGTGCAGACATAGGCTTCAGGGTAGGTCGGCGTCCGCACACCGTCGGGCGCCCCGCCGCAACCCCCAAAAAGGAGGACGCATGCCCGCCTGGGAGTACGCCACCACGCCGCTGCTCATCCACAACACGACCGCGATCCTCAACACCTGGGGTGCGGACGGGTGGGAGCTGGTGCAGATCGTGGTCGGCCCGGAGGGCGGCCTCGTCGCCTACCTGAAGCGCCAGAAGGCGGACGCCTGATGGCCGTCGCCGACCGGCTCGCCGAGCTCGGGCTCGTCCTGCCCGCGGTCGCCGCGCCCGCCGGGTCGTACGTGCCCGCGATCGCGAGCGGCGACCTGGTGTTCACCGCGGGGCAGCTGCCCTTCGTCGACGGCGTGCTGGCGCGCACGGGCCTCCTCGGCGCGGAGGTCGGGGTGGAGGAGGCGGCCGACCTCGCCGCGACGGCCGCGCTGAACGCGCTCGCGGCGGTCGCCGGTGTGCTCGGCGGCCTCGACCGCGTCGTCCGGATCGTGAAGGTGACCGGCTTCGTCGCCTCCGCTCCCGGCTTCACGCAGCAGCCCGCCGTCATCAACGGCGCGTCCGACCTGCTCGTGGAGGTCTTCGGCGAGCACGGACGCCACGCACGGTCCGCCGTCGGGGTCGCGGCGCTGCCGCTCGGATCCCCGGTCGAGGTGGAGCTCGTCGCGCAGTTCCGGTGACCCGATCCGGGTGATATCACCGCGTCCGGGAGGGCGCGCTCCGGCCGCCCGTCGGTCGCACGCCGATCCGCGGATTCATGGGCGACACGCCGAGCGCGACACGCGCTGGTATCGCTTGCGCGGGACCTCGAAATGGGTACACTCGCAGGCGTCGAGTGAAGAGCTTGGCTTGCGGCGCTGTCGATTCCCCCCAGTCGGGCGCTGCTGAGGCGGCACCTGTTCCCCCCAATAGGTGCCGCTTCTTCTTTCTGCCCTCGAATCGGCTCCGCGGGCCGCGTGTCGTCCCTCCACAGGGGCGGCCGGACCGGAGCGGGCCCTCGCGCCGTACCGTGCGTCGGTGGCTCCGCCCTTCCTGCCCGTCGCTCCCGCATCGGCCGGATCGCCCCCGCTCCCGCCGACGGTGATACCGGCCGTCGCGCCGCCCCGGTTCCCCGCGCTCGGCGCGCTCGCGGCGTACGCCGACGACCCGACCGTCACCGACCTCCTGCTCGACGGCGGTGGTCGGCTCTGGCGCGACGCGGGTCGCGGGCTCGAGCCCGTCGACGCGGCCGGCCGCTTCGAGCCGGACCGGGCACGCCGGCTCGCCGTCTCGGTGGTCGCCGCCGGCGGCCGTCACCTCGACGACGCGACCCCGTGCGCGGACGTGCGGCTCCCCGGCGGCGCCAGGGCCCATGCCGTCCTCCCGCCGGTCAGCACCGGCGGTCCGCTCCTCTCGATCCGGCTCGCGCGATCCGAGCCCTGGCACCTCGGCGACCTGCAGCGCGCCGGCATGCTCGACGCGGCGCAGGCGGCGGACCTGCGCACTGCGGTGCTCGAGCGCCGCAACGTGCTCGTCTGCGGGCCGGCGGGCAGCGGCAAGACGTCGCTCCTCGCGGCGCTGATGGCGGAGGTGCCGCCCACGGAACGCATCGTCACCGTCGAGGACGTCGCGGAGCTGGCGATCGACCACCCGCACGTCGTCGGGCTCGAGGCTCGGCAGCCCAACACGGACGGCGTCGGCGCGATCGGCCTCACCGCGCTGGTCCGCGAGACCCTCCGGATGCGCCCGGACCGCATCGTCGTCGGCGAGTGCCGAGGGGCCGAGATCGCCGAGCTGCTCGGTGCGCTCAACACCGGGCACGACGGCGGCGCCGGCACCCTGCACTGCGCCGACGCCGGCGGGCTCGGCGCCCGGCTCGAGGCGCCCGGTGCGCTGGCCGGCCTGTCGCCCGCGGCGCTGCGCGCGCAGGCGCTCGCCGCCATCGACCTCGTCGTGCTGCTCGCCAGGCACGACGGGGTGCGACGGGTGGAGCGGATGGGACCGCTCGGCACGACCGGGGACGGTGCGCTCGCGGTGCTCGGGACGTGATCCTCCGACGGCGCGACGCCGCGGAGGAGGCGGACGAGGTCGCCGCGCACCTCGACCGGCTCGGCGCACTCGTCGCCGCAGGCGCGACGCAGCCTGCGGCGTGGGCCTATCTCGCCCGGTCGGGCGCTCCGCCGCCGATCGCGGAAGCGGTGGCCCGCGCCGCCGCCGACGGGCACCCGCTCGGCCCGGCGTTCGCCGGCGGGCAGGAGGCGTGGCGGGCGGCGGGCGCGATCGTCACCGTCGCCGCGGAGACCGGTGCGCCGCTCGCGGCCGCGATGGCGACCGCGGCCACGGGCGCACGGCGGACCGCGGAGCTCCATCGCGCCGTGTCGACCGCGATGGCGGGGCCGGTGGCGAGCGCCCGGCTCGTGCTCGTGCTCCCGCCGGCGACGGCCCTGCTCGGCTGGGCGTTCGGGTTCGACGTGCCGAAGGTGCTGCTCTCCGGGCTCGGTGCCGGCATCCTCCTCATCGGGGCGGTGCTGCTCGGGGCCGCCGCGCACTGGAGCGCGCGGCTGATCCGCGGCGCCAGGCGCACCTCCTGGACGGCCGGGCTCGACCTCGAGCTCGTCGCGACCGCGGTGCGCGCCGGCCTGCCGGTCACCGCCGCGCGCGAGCTGGCCGCGTCCGCTGCGGCGGCGACGGGGGTGGAGCTGCCCGGCCCCGCAGCGCTCGACGAGCTGCTCGCGTTCGCCGACACCGCGGGCCTGCCGGTGGTCGGCCTGCTGCGGGCGGAGGCCGACCGGGTCCGCCGCGCCGCCGTCGCCGAGGCGCGCGTCCGGGCCGAGGTCCTCGCCGTCCGGCTGCTGCTGCCGCTCGGCCTCCTGGTCCTGCCGGCCTTCCTCGTGCTCGGCGCGCTGCCGGTCGGGCTGGCGGTCCTCTCCTCCACAGCCGTCCCGCGCTGAGGGGGCCGGCCGGCGCGCCAGGATGGGCCTGCCCGTGCCGGGATGGGGCGCACCGAGTGCGCACGGAGAGAAAGAGGTACGGGATGCACGACGAACCGTTCGCCGGCGGGGTCGCGGGCGAGGAGGGCGCCGTCACGGCGGAGTACGCCATCGCCACCATCGCCGCCGTGGGCTTCGCGGCGCTGCTGGTCGTGGTGCTGCGCAGCGACGAGGTGCGCGGGCTGCTGCTGGGGCTGGTGACCCGTGCGCTCGCCATGCCGAGCTGAGGGCCGGAGGCAGGCGGGCACGGTGACCGCGGAGTTCGCGGTCGCCGTGCCGGCCGTCCTGCTCGTCCTCGCCGCCTGTCTCGGCGGCCTGCGGGTCGCGACCGAGCGGCTCCGCCTCGTCGACGCCGCCGCGACGGCCGCCAGAGCCGTCTCGCTCGGCGAGGCGCCCGTGCGCGGCGCCGCCGGCGCGGCGGTCGCGGCCGTCGATCGTCGCGGCCAGACCGTGTGCGTCACGCTCCGCAGCGAGGTCCCGCTGCTCGGGCTGCCGGTCCCGGTGGAGGCGAGCGGGTGCGCGCTCGCGGGCATCCGGCCGTGACGCCCGAGCGTGGAGCGGGGTCGGCGCTCGCGGTCGCGGTGGTCGGTGCGCTCGCCGCCGCGCTCGTGCTCGCCGCGGCCGTCGCCGGAGTGCTCATCGCGCACGCGCAGGTCCGCACCGCGGCGGATGCGGCGGCGCTCGCGGGCGCCGATGCCGCACTCGGCAACGCGACCGGCGTGCCGTGCGAGCGGGCCGCCGAGAGCGCGGCGCTCGCGGGGGTCGCCGTCGACCGCTGCGCGCAGCGCGGCCCGCTCGTGCGGGTGCGGGTGTCGGTCGTCGTGCTCGGGGGCCCGCTGGCCGCCGAGGCGCTAGCGGGACCGCCTCCGGCCGGCTGAACGGGGGAGCACCGCCGTGCATCCGGGACATCCGGGTGTCGAAGCCGTGTGTATGGTGTGCGGGACCGGCCCCCGGCCGCTGCTGGAGCGGGCCGGTCACGATGGGGGCATCGGGACGAGCGAGGAGGTGGCCGTGCCCGGAAGCAAGAAGCTGGTGATCGTCGAGTCGCCGGCGAAGGCGAAGACCATCGCCAAGTACCTGGGACCCGAGTACGAGGTGCAGGCCTCGGTCGGGCACATCCGCGACCTGATCGAGCCCAAGAACCTGCCGCCCGAGCTGAAGAAGGGGTCGATGGGGAAGTTCTCCGTCGACGTCGACAACGGCTTCGAGCCCTACTACGTCGTGTCGGACCAGAAGAAGAAGACCGTCGCCGACCTGAAGCGCGCGCTGAAGGACGCCGACGAGCTCTACCTCGCGACGGATGAGGACCGCGAGGGCGAGGCGATCGCCTGGCATCTGCTCGAGGTGCTCAAGCCGAAGGTGCCCGTCAAGCGGATGGTCTTCCACGAGATCACCAAGGACGCGATCACGAAGGCCCGCGACAACACCCGCGAGCTGGACACGGCGCTCGTCGACGCGCAGGAAACCCGGCGCATCCTCGACCGCCTGTACGGCTACGAGGTCTCGCCGGTGCTCTGGCGGAAGGTCGGCCCGGGCCTGTCCGCCGGTCGGGTGCAGTCCGCCGCGACGCGGCTGGTCGTCGATCGGGAGCGGGAGCGCCTCGCGTTCGTCGCGGCGTCCTACTGGGACGTCCTCGCCCGGTTCGCGCCCGCAGAGGGCGCCGCGTTCGGCGCGCGCTTGCAGCGGCTCGACGGCAAGCGCGTCGCGACCGGCAGCCGGGACTTCGACGACCGCGGTCAGCTGAAGAGCGACTCGATCGTGCTCGACGAGGCTGCAGCCCGCGCCCTGGTGGCCGGCATCGAGACCGAGCGCCCCGAGGCGCGGGTCGTCTCCCTCGAGACGAAGCCGTACCGGCGCCGCCCGGCGGCCCCGTTCACGACCAGCACGCTGCAGCAGGAGGCCGCGCGCAAGCTGCGGTTCAGCGCCAGGCAGACGATGTCGGTCGCCCAGAGCCTGTACGAGAACGGCCACATCACCTACATGCGGACCGACTCGCCGTCGCTGTCCTCGCAGGCGACGCAGGCCGCGCGGTCCCAGGCCAGGGCGCTGTACGGCGCCGACACGGTGCCGGACGCGCCGCGCGTGTACACGGGCAAGTCGAAGAACGCGCAGGAGGCGCACGAGGCGATCCGCCCCTCCGGTGAGGTCTTCCCGACGCCGGACTCGCTCCGCGGCGTGCTGTCGCCGACCGAGCAGCGCCTGTACGACCTGATCTGGCGTCGGACCGTGGCGTCGCAGATGGTCGACGCGACCGGTTCCACCGCCACCGTGGTCGTCGGGCTCCGTGCAGCCGACCGAGACGCCGAGTTCACCGCCTCCGGCACCGTCATCACCGTCCGCGGCTTCCTCGCCGCGTACGAGGAGGGCCGGGACGAGGACCGGGACGCGGATGGCGACGACGAGCGCCTCCCGCAGCTCGCGCAGGGCCAGGTGCTCACCCCCTCCGACCCGACGGCGAACGGGCACGAGACGTCCCCGCCCCCGCGCTACACCGAGGCGAGCCTCGTCAAGAAGCTCGAGGAGCTCGGCATCGGGCGCCCCTCGACCTACGCGTCGATCCTCTCGACGATCGTCGACCGCAACTACGTCGTCCCGCGCGGCACCCAGCTGGTGCCGAACTGGATCGCGTTCTCCGTCGTGAAGCTGCTCGAGGACTTCTTCAGCGAGCTCGTCGCGTACGACTTCACCGCGGGCATGGAGGACGACCTCGACCGCATCGCCGACGGCGACGCCGAGCGCGTCGACTGGCTGCGGGACTTCTACTTCGGGAACACCGGGCACCCCGGGCTCCGCTCCGTCGTCGACAACCTCGGCGACATCGACGCGCGCAGCATCAACTCCATCCCGATCTCGCACGACATCACGCTGCGCATCGGCCGGTACGGGCCCTACCTCGAGGTCGCCGAGCCCGGTGAGCCGCAGGTCGACGCGGGCAGCGGGGAGCTCGCCGAGCCGGAGCCCACCGTGCGCCGGGTGAACCTGCCGCCGGACCTCGCCCCCGACGAGCTCACCGAGGCGAAGGCCCGCGAGCTCGTCGACGCGCCGCCGCAGGAGGACCGGGTGCTCGGCCAGCACCCGGAGACCGGGCGCACCCTCGTCGCGAAGGACGGCCGGTTCGGCCCCTACGTGACCGAGGTCGTGCCCGAGGACGAGGCGGCCAAGAAGGGCGCGCCCAAGCCGCGGACCGCGTCGCTCTTCAAGTCGATGTCGCCCGACACGGTCGACCTGGACACGGCCGTGCGGCTGCTCGCGCTGCCGCGCACCGTCGGGGAGGACCCGGAGAACGGCGAGGCGATCACCGCGCAGAACGGCCGGTACGGCCCGTACCTGAAGAAGGGCACGGACACCCGGACGCTGCCCGACGAGGACGCCATCTTCTCGATCGACCTGCCGGGGGCGCTCGAGCTGTTCGCGCAGCCCAAGTACGGAGCGCGGCGCGCCTCCTCGGCGCTCAAGGAGTTCGACGCGGATCCGGTGAGCGGCAAGCCGATCCGGATCAAGGACGGCCGGTTCGGCGCCTACGTCACCGACGGTGAGACGAACGCGACCATCCCGCGCGGCGAGGACGTCGAGCAGGTCGACTTCGAGCGCGCGAAGCAGCTGCTCGCGGACAAGCGGGCCAAGGGGCCCGCGCCGAAGCGGAAGACGAGCACCGCGGCCAAGCGCCCGGCGACGACGAAGCGCACGACGAAGAAGGCCTAGGGGTGTTCCTCACGCTCGAGGGCGGTGACGCGGCGGGCAAGACGACGCAGGCGCTCGCCCTCGAGCGGTGGCTCGTCGAGCGGGGACGCACGGTGCTGCGCACCCGGGAACCGGGCGGCTCCGAGCTCGGTGCGGAGATCCGGTCGCTGCTCCTGCACGGCGGAGCGGTCGCGCCCCGAGCGGAGGCGCTGCTCTACGCCGCGGATCGCGCGCACCACATCGCGACGGTCGTCCGCCCGGCACTCCAGCGCGGTGAGGTCGTGGTGCAGGACCGGTACCTCGACTCCTCGGTGGCGTACCAGGGGGCCGGTCGCGTGCTCGACCCGGAGGAGGTGCGCGGCCTGTCGGTCTGGGCCACCGAGGGCCTTCTCCCCGATGTCACCATCCTGCTCGACCTCGATCCCGTCGTCGCGCGGGAGCGCCGGGGCGGCCGCGCCGCGGAGGACCGTCTCGAGGCGGAGCAGGACGACTTCCACACCAGGGTGCGCGAGGCGTACCTCGAGCTCGCGGCCGCGGCGCCCGAGCGCTTCGTCGTCGTCGACGCGGCACGGCCCGCGGACGTGGTCGCCGCGGAGATCCGGGCGGTCGTCGAGCCGCTCCTCGACCGATGACCGATCCCTACGCCGAGCTCGTCGGGCAGGCATCGGCCGTCGAGGCGGTCGCCGCCGCCGCGCGGGACGCGCACCGCGCCGACGGCGGGCTCGGGGTCATGACGCACGCCTGGCTGATCACGGGACCGCCCGGCTCCGGCCGGTCGAACCTCGCCTACGCCTTCGCGACCGCGCTGCTCGCCGAGACCGCCGACGATCCGGCCGCGGCGGCGCAGGAGGAGGCGCGGACGCGCGCGCAGGTCGACGCCCGCACGCACCCGGATCTCGCGGTGCTCGCCTCCGACCGGGTCACGATCACGATCGAGGAGGTGCGGCGCCTCGTCACGGCGTCGCAGTACTCCCCGTCGGTCGCCCGGTACCGGGTGATGGTGGTGGAGGACGCCGATCGCATGTCGGAGCGGACCTCGAACGTGCTGCTCAAGGCGCTCGAGGAACCACCGGAGCGCACCGTCTGGATCCTCTGCGCGCCGAGCGAGGCGGACCTGCTGCCCACGATCCGGTCGCGGGTCCGCGTCGTGCGCCTCCGGGTGCCCGAGCCGGCGCAGGTGGCCGAGCTGCTCGTGCAGCGGGACGGCGTCGACGCCGCCCTGGCGCTCCGCGCCGCCGAGGAGGCGCAGAGCCACATCGGCATGGCGCACCGGCTCGCGACGGACGCCGAGGCGCGGTCGCGGCGCGACGACAGCATCCGGCTCGTGCTCGAGACGGACACGGTGCCGAAGGCGGTGCGCGGTGCGGCGCGGCTGCTCGACATCGCGAAGGCCGACTCGACCGCGCTCACGCAGGAGCGGGAGGAGGCCGAGCGCGGCAAGGCGCTCGCCTCGATGGGGGTGGAGCCCGGTGCGGCCGTGCCGCCGCAGCTGCGGGGCGTGCTCCGCCAGCTGGAGGAGGATCAGAAGCGCCGCGCGACGCGGGGCCTCCGGGACGGCGTGGACCGCGTGCTCGTGGACCTCCTGTCCGTCTACCGGGACGTGCTCATGGCGCAGCTGGGCGCCGGACTGCCGCTCGTGAACGCCGCGTGGGCGAGCGAGATCGCCGCGCTCGCCGCGCGGACGAAGCCGGCCTCGACGCTGAAGGTGCTCGACGCCATCGCGGACGCGCGTCGGCGCCTGCCGGCGAACGTCCCGCCCCTGCTCGCCCTCGAGGCGATGCTGGTCTCGGCCGTCCTCGAGCGCGCGGCATGAGGCGCGCCGCCGCGGCGATCGTGGCTGCACTCTGCGTGGTGCTGCTCGCCGGCTGCGGCCTCGTCCCGGCCCCGGACACCACCAGCACCCCCGACACCCGGGGCGTGCAGGCCGACCTCCTGCCCTACTACGGGCAGCGGGTCGTGTGGCGCGACTGCAGCGGCGGCTTCCGATGCGCGACGGTGCAGGCGCCCGTCGACTGGGCGCATCCCGGCGGCGCGCGCATCTCGCTCGCCCTGATCATGCGACCGGCGTCGGGCAGCCGCATCGGGACCCTCTTCACGAACCCCGGCGGTCCGGGCGTGTCGGGGGTCGACTTCCTGCGGAGCGCGGCCGACTCCTTCTACGACCAGGACCTGCTCGACCACTACGACCTCGTCGCGTGGGACCCCCGGGGCGTCGGCGCGTCCGCGCCGGTCGACTGCTACGGGACGCGGCAGCTCGACCGGTTCCTGTTCAGCGACCCGAACCTGCCGGAGGGCAGTGCGCGGCTGCGGGCGGACGTGGTGGGGGACGCGGTCGCGTTCGGCAAGGCGTGCCTGGCGAAGACGGGCGGCCTCCTCGAGCACGTCGGCACCGCGGACACCGTGCAGGACCTCGACATGCTCCGCGCGGCGCTCGGCGAGTCGAAGCTCGACTACTTCGGGTTCTCCTACGGCACGTACATCGGCGCGCTCTACGCGGACCGCTACGGGTCGCGCGTGGGCCGCATGGTGCTCGACGGCGCGGTCGACCCGTCCATCTCCACGTTCCAGGAGTCGCTCGCGAACACGAAGGCGTTCGGCGCGGCGCTGAAGGACTACCTCGCGAGCTGCCTGCGGACCTCGACCTGCCCGTTCGCCGGGACCGACGTCGCCGGCGCCGTGGACCGGATCGCGAAGCTCCTCCTGCAACTGCGGGCGTCGCCGATCACGGCGACGGACGGGCGGGACGTGAACAGCGCCGTCCTCCGCACCGCGATCGACGCCTCCCTGTACGACGAGTCGTCGTGGCCGACGCTGAGCCAGGCGATCGCCGCCCTCCTGCGCGGGCGCCCGGACGCGGTGCAGCAGCTCGCGGACGACTACGTCGAGCGCGGTGCGAAGGGCTACTCGGGCAACCTCTTCGAGGCGATCTACGCCGTCAACTGCCTCGACAAGCCGGTGACGACGGACCCGGCCACGCTCGCGCAGCAGGGCAAGCAGCTCGACGCGGCGGACCCCCTCCGGGCCGCCGACAACACGAACGACCTCGGCGATCCCGTCTGCGGACACTGGCCGGTCCCGGTCGAGGGATCCGTGCATCGGATCACCGCGGCCGGGGCGCCCCCGATCGTGGTGCTCGGCACCACCGGGGACCCGGCCACGCCGTACGCGTGGGCGCAGAGCCTCGCCGGCCAGCTGCCGGGCGGCGTGCTGCTGTCACTGCGCGGGGAGGGGCACACCGCCTACCGCAACGGGGTCGCGTGCATCAACGACCGGGTGGACCGCTTCTTCGTCAGCGGTGCGCTGCCGAAGCCGATCACCTGCGGCTGACACGAAAACATTGCAGTCCGTGCAAGAATTGATGTCGTGACGGACACCGCGGCTCCCGGACTCCGCGAGCAGAAGCGCATCGCGACCAAGCGCGCGCTGCAGGTCGCGCTGCTCCGACTCTCGATGGATCGCGGCTTCGACAACGTCACCGTGGAGGAGGTCGCGCAGGAGGCCGGTGTCTCGCCGCGCACGTTCTTCAACTACTTCGCCTCCAAGGAGGAGGCGGTCGCCGCCCCGCACGGGCCGCACGAGCTGACGCCCGAGGAGATCGCCAGGTACGAGGACGGCGCCGGCGATCCGCTCTCCGACTTCATCGTCGTGATGGCGGCGCGGGCTGCCGGCGAGGAGGACTTCGAGCTGCACAGCCTCCGGCGCGAGCTGATGCACCGCGAGTCCCGGCTGCTCGGCGACAAGGCCGGTCTGATGCAGCGCATCCAGCAGCAGGTGGTCGGGATGATCGCCGAGCGACTCCGCGCGGACGAGCTGCGCGCGGGTCGGATGCCCGACGAGACGGCCCTCCAGGACCGGGCGGCCTTCATCGCGGTCCTGTGCATGACCATCGCGCGCCACGGCTGGAGCCGGTGGGTCGCGAGCGAGGGGGCCGGAACCCTGGGCGAGTGCATGCTCGGAGCCCTCGACGAGTTCCACGAGATCGCGGCGGCGACGCGCTGACGACCTCCGCCGGGAGGAGACGAAGAACCCGCCCTTCCGGACGGGTTCTTCGTTTCTGGAGCCGCCTTGGGGAATCGAACCCCAGACCTATTCATTACGAGTGAATCGCTCTGCCGACTGAGCTAAGGCGGCGCGGTGCCCGGATGAGTGTAGTCGATCCGCCGGCCCGGCCTCTCCGCCGCGCGGCGAGGTGAGCGGCCACCCCTCTTCGGGGCCCCTACCCTGACGGGCATGCGCAGCCGGGCCGCCCTCGCCGTGTCCGGAGGCGTCGTGGCCGTCGCGCTCGCCGCCGCGGGCTGGGCCGCCGGGACCGCGCTCGGCGCTCCGGAGCCCGCCGCCACGCGCAGCCCCGTGGCGATCGTCACGACGCCGGCCGCGACGGTCACCGCGACCTCCACCCCCTCTGCGACCGCCACGACCGTCGCCCGCACCTGCTCCGTCGCCGCGGCGGCACGGGACCCGCGCCTCCACGCCTTCCAGGGGCAGGTCGTCGACGCCCGCACCGGCGAGGTGCTGTTCGACCGCGGCGGGAGCACGCCGTCGCGTGCCGCCAGCGTGATGAAGCTGCTCACGTCGGCCGCGGCGCTGAAGGTGCTCGGTCCGGACTACCGGCTCACGACGCGCGTGGTCGAGGGCGCGCAGCCGGGCGAGATCGTGCTCGTCGGCGGCGGCGACGTCACGCTCTCGCGCACCCCCGTCGGGACCACGACCGCCTACGCGGGCGCCCCCCACCTCGCGACGCTCGCCCAGCAGGTCAAGACGGCGTGGCAGGCCGCGCACCCGGGGCAGGCGATCACCCGCATCGTGCTCGACGACTCCTACTTCGGCGGCCCGAGCTGGCAGCCCTCCTGGAACGTGAAGGAGCGCGCGCTCGGGTCGACGCCGAAGATGACCGCGCTCATGGTGGACGGCGATCGGGCCGACCCGGCGCTGTCCACCTCCCCGCGAGGCAGCGACCCCGTCGGCCGGGCCGGCACCGCGTTCGCCGCCTACTTCGGCGGCGTCTCGCTCTCCCGCGGCACGGCGCCTGCCGGCGCGAAGGAACTCGGGGCGGTGCGCTCGCAGCCGCTGAGCCGGCTCATCGAGCAGGAGCTCATCGTCTCCGACAACACGCTCGCCGAGACGATCGCACGGGTCACCGCCATCCGCGCGGGGACCGGTAACACGTTCTCGTCGATCGACGCCGCCGTGCTGCCCGCGCTGCGGAGCTACGGCATCGAGCCCACCGGGGTCCGGGTCGTGGACGGCAGCGGGCTGAGCGACGACGACCGGATCCCGCCGGCGTACCTCACGAAGCTGCTCGTGTCGGTGCTCGACCGGGCCGACGGCCTCGGGCCGATCTTCGACGGCCTGCCGATCGCGGGCCGCACCGGCTCGCTCTCGTACAGCGACCGCTTCACGGGCGCTGCGGCGAGGGCCGACGGTCACGTGTGGGCGAAGACCGGCTGGATCGACAGCGGGTACACGCTCGCCGGCATCATCCGGGCGAAGGACGGCACCCCGCTCACCTTCGCGTTCTACGCGCTCGGGCCCGCGATCGTCAGCCCCACCGCGAAGCAGGCGCTCGACACCCTCACCGCCGACGTGTGGTCCTGCGGGAAGCGGCTCTCCGACCACTGAGGTGCGTGAGGATGAGGGCATGACCCGAGGGCTGCTGATCGTCGACGTGCAGAACGACTTCACCGAGGGCGGCGCGCTGGGCGTCGACGGCGGCGCCGCGGTCGCGCAGCGGATCACCGACCATCTCGCCGCCCACCGGGGCGAGTACGCGCTGGTCGCGGCCTCCCGGGACTGGCACGACGGGACGAACGACAACGGCGGCCACTTCGCCACCGACGCCGCGCCCGACTACACGGTCACCTGGCCCGTGCACTGCGTGGCGGGGACGCCAGGCGCCGACTACCACCCGGCCCTCGACACCGCCGCGATCGACGTCCACGTGAAGAAGGGGCAGGGCAAGCCGGCGTACTCGGCGTTCGAGGGGACGACGGACGACGGCCGGAGCCTCGCGGAGGTGCTCGCCGACCGGGGCATCACCGACCTCGACGTCGTCGGCATCGCGACCGACTACTGCGTGCGCGCCTCCGCCCTCGACGCGTTCGAGAGCGGCGAACGGGTGCGGGTGCTCACCGACCTCGTCGCGGGCGTCGACCCCGCGACGAGCGCCGCCGCGCTCGCGGAGTTCCGGAACGTGGGCGTCGAGACCGTCTGAGCGCGCCGGGCACCGCGGCTGCCTAGGATCGGGGCGACAGGAGGCATCATGGCCGCGAACGACGAGGCGAGGCTGCTCGAGGGGCTGCCGACGGGACTGCTCATCGGAGGGACGTGGCGCGACGCCTCCGGCGGCTCGCGGTTCGACGTGCACGATCCGGCGACCGGAGCGGTGCTCGTGTCCGTCGCGGACGCGACGCCCGAGGACGGGATCGCCGCGCTCGACGCGGCCGTCGCCGCGCAGGACGACTGGGCGTCCACCGCGCCGCGGAAGCGGTCGGAGATCCTCCGGGGCGCGTGGCAGCTGATGCAGGACCGCAAGGACGACCTCGCGCTGCTGATGACGCTCGAGATGGGCAAGCCGCTGGCCGAGGCGGCCGGTGAGGTCGTCTACGGGTCCGAGTTCTTCCGCTGGTTCGCGGAGGAGGCGGTGCGCATCACCGGGCGCTACGGCATCAACCCCGAGGGCACGGGCCGGACCATCGTCTCCCAGCACCCGGTCGGACCGAGCTTCTTCATCACGCCGTGGAACTTCCCGCTCGCGATGGCGACGCGGAAGATCGGGCCCGCGCTCGCCGCGGGCTGCACGGTGGTCGTGAAGCCCGCCGAGCTCACGCCGCTGACCACGCTGCTCACCGCGTCGATCCTGGAGGAGGCCGGGCTGCCCGCGGGGGTGCTGAACGTGGTGCCCACGACGAAGGCGGGCGCGCTCGCCGGGCCGATCATCGCGGACCCGCGCCTCCGGAAGCTCAGCTTCACGGGCTCGACACCCGTCGGGAAGCGGCTCCTCGCCCAGGCCGCGGAGAACGTGCTGCGCACCTCGATGGAGCTCGGCGGGAACGCGCCGTTCGTCGTGTTCGACGACGCGGATCTCGATGCGGCGGTCGAGGGCGCGATGCTCGCCAAGTTCCGGAACGTGGGGGAGGCGTGCACGGCCGCGAACCGCTTCATCGTGCACGAGGCGGTCGCGGACGAGTTCGCGGAGCGGCTGACCGCGAAGGTCGCCGAGCTGAAGGTCGGCCGGGGCACCGAGGAGGGGGTCCGGATCGGGCCGCTCATCAACAGGGCCGCGGTGTCGAAGGCCGACGAGCTTGTCCAGGACGCGGTCGGTCGCGGTGCCACCGTGCGGCTCGGCGGCGGGCCCGTCGACGGGCCCGGCACCTTCTACGCCCCCACCGTGATCGACCGGGTCGACGCCGGCAGCGACATCCTCCGCACCGAGATCTTCGGCCCGGTGGTGTCGATCGTGCGGTTCGCGGACGAGGCGGAGGCGGTCCGGATCGCGAACGACACCGAGTTCGGCCTCGTGTCCTACGTGTACACCAAGGACCTCGCGCGCGGGCAGCGGATGATCGAGCGGCTCCAGACCGGGATGATGGGGCTGAACGCGGG